>CAZYLM010000009.1:0-6214 GCA_964648645.1 uncultured Anaerolinea sp. | reverse complement strand
AGCAATGCGATGAAGATGAATAAATTTCCGCTATTGAACGAAAAAGAAAACTAACCACGAAGGGTCACAAAGAAACACGAAGGAAACCCTTTGTGGTTAAAAAGGAACTCATGACACTCCCCAATCCCTACGCAGAACGCAAAACACTTCGTGCATTCGAAAAGATCTGGGCGCGGCTGGAAGGTTTGGTGAATCGATTCACCAAGTCCGATTTCAATCCGCTGTACCATCTCGGCACGTTGACCATCTTCATGCTTCTCGTGTTGATCTTTACAGGCGTTTACCTCACCCTCATCTACCGCCCCGGCTTGGACGTTGCGTATGCCACCGTAGAAAAAATAGACTCAACCTGGTTCGGCTCGCTTATGCGTAGTGTCCATCGTTACGCAAGCGACGCAATTATATTGCTCATCATTTTGCACATCCTCAAGATGTTGTTCAGCGACAAGTTCTGGGGTCAGCGTTGGCTGGCATGGACGAGCGGCTGGATCATGCTGGCTGGGGTGTGGCTCACGGGCACCATGGGTTATTGGATGGTCTGGGATGCGCGCGCGCAGTGGATGACCGAATACATGATGCAAACACTGGCAGGCACGTCGGGGCTTACTTATGTTGCGCCAGATATCGCTTCGCGCACATTTTCAAACTTCGTCATCATAATTTTTTTGCATGTTTTTCTGCCGCTGATCGGCTTTCTCGGAATTTATATTCACGGTTTACGCCTTTCCCGCGCACGTTGGTGGTCGCCGCGTTGGGTCAGCATTCAGGCAGTAATTGGCTTGGTGATTCTCTCGCTCATTAAACCCGTACAATCCTTTGCCCAAGCGGATCTTTCCACCCTCATTCAGTCTGTGCCGATGGATGCGTATTATCTTGGCTTCCTTCCTGTGATCGAATCTTGGGGCAATGTGATTTTTTGGACTCTGACGATTTTGCTCTGCGGAAGTTTGTTTGCACTCCCGTGGCTCGCCTCCGGGCGGGACCTTGGGCCTGCTACTGTAACCGACCCCAAATGCACTGGCTGTAACATTTGCTACGCCGAATGTCCGTACGATGCCATCCGCATGGTGGAGCGGCATGACGAAACCAAATATCACAAACTCGCCATCATCAACACAGCCCAATGTACGGGATGTGGTATCTGTGTAGGGGCATGCCCGCCCGATGCGATTGATTTGAAAGGCGGCTACAACGCAGAGCAGATGTTTAACGCCGTCAAGGGTGCATTGAGCCGCGAAAAGAAAGAAGGGCATCCTGTTACGATCTTGTTCGCGAGTCAACGCGATGAGACGCTGGGAAGTTTGCCCGAGAAGTTAAATGTCAGTGAGAAAAAGACTCCTGTTACTGTATCAAGCTGGGGCGAAGATGAGGCGGTGCGCGTTCTGACAGCGATGATTCCGTCTGCGGGTGCGGTTAATATCGAATGGGTGAAAGCGCTCCATCAGGAAGGCGCGCGCGATGTCGTCATCCTTTCACAACCTTACGATGATAGCCTCAATCGCGAAGACGCGCACTGGATATTAAACCGCTTGCACATGCGCCCTGCGTTAGTGACGAAGGATCTGCACTGGCTTGAAGTGACGCCCGGTGATGCGAAGACCGTTGAGAATTTCTTGAATGATCTGCACAAGCCTGAGACGCAGGCGAAGAAGTCCGTGCGTGTACTGCCGCCCGTGAAGGAACGTAGCAAAATGATTCCATCGTTAGTAAGCGGACTTGTCGGGACAGTCTTACTGTTAGGCATGTTTGCGCTGGCTCTGCCGTTGGATATCCCTGCTGGAATGAAGGCTGCGAATGAAAGCGCATTACGTGTGGCGATCGATGCGAAAGGAAGGATCGAAGCGGCGGATATTCCCGAAGGTGTGACCTTACCCGAAGGCGCTGACCCCGCTGCGATTTTTGGCGGCACGCACTTTCCCATCAGCCTGCGCGTGATCGTGGATGGTGAGAAAATCCTTGATGACAAGTATGAGCCTTCTGGCATTTCTGGCAACGGGCGCATCTCTGCACTGGAATTTTTGGAAATTAAATCAGGCACTCATCAAGTGGAGGTGTGGATCAAAGACAACACCGATGATTACCGCCTGTCTTTCTCGGGCGAAGTCGATTTTGAAAAAGGTAAGGCGTACATCCTTGCCTATGATGAAAAGTTGGATGCGTTCGTGTTAAGATAAAGTGAAACCACAAAGGGTCACAAAGGTTGTTTTATCTTCCTTTGTGACCCTTCGGCCTCTTTATGGCGAAAAGGTTTTATGCTTTTGGTTTTCGGTTATAAGCCACAAAGAACCAGATCAATCCGACCAGCAAGACCCCAAAAGGAATCCACGCCAGCAGCGCACGTTGAAATAAAACATTACGAATCGGCGCTTCAGCGGAAGGATTGGCAATAAACCATTTGCCATCGTATTCAGAGGAGCCGTTTACCAGCCCATCATAATAGACATAACCGGTGTACGGATAATAATGCAACTGATCGAAGGGCAGGTCTTTTGGCTTGCTATCGGTGAACTCGACATATACGCGTACGATCTGATAGCCCTGACCCGGGTTGGCAGGTGGAGGAATTTCGCCTTGAGTAAAATCAGCAAACGCGAAAAAATCCCGCGTCAATGCTGGGTTGGTCACATCGATCTCGCCGATGATACCGGGTCCTTTGACCGTAACATAATCGAACTCACCTTTTGCAAAAGCGATAGTCGGCACCAATACCGCCAGCGCAAGCATGAAAGCAAAAATCTTTTTCATTTGTTCATCTCCAAGCTAAGATAAACTCATTTTACAAAACTGTTCGGATAATTACAGTGACAAAAGTCCGTTTTATGGAACTCAAATGAAACTCAACCGCTTCCCTCTTCCCTTCCTTTTTCTCGCCATCCTCGGTCTGCTTGCCGCACTGTGGGCAGGTCTTATGCGTCTTGGCTGGCAGTTGCCCGCGCTCGCTCCATCGCTTGCGATGCTGCATGGTCCCATCATGATCTCTGGATTCTTGGGGACTCTCATCACACTGGAACGTGCCGTGGCGATGAAACAAAAATGGATGTACCTGCCCCCGCTTCTTTCTGGACTGGGTTGGCTGCTCGCCACCATCTTGCCGAAACTACCCTTTGGCGTGATCCTCCTAACCCTTTCCAGCCTCGGCGGAGTCGCCATCCTGACAGAGATCGTCCGCCGCGAAACCGCCCTGCACACGGTGACAATGTTCCTCGGTACTTTAGCATGGCTCACAGGCAATCTCTTATGGATGTTCGGCTGGCAAATTTACCAAGTCGTCTTTTTCTGGATGGCGTTCCTCGTGTTGACCATTGCAGGCGAAAGGCTCGAACTCAGCCGCGTCCTGCATCCATCCCAAACCCAGCAGATCTTGTTCGGCGGCATCGTCGTTATCCTCCTTGCAGGGATTTTGCTTGCGCTGTTCGATCTTCAACTCGGCACGCGCCTCAGCGGACTTGGCTTGCTACTGCTTCCACTCTGGTCGCTACGCAACGACATTGCCTGGCGCAATGTTCGGCATAAACTTCCACTCACGCGCTACATTGCCTGGTGCCTCGCGCTTGGTTTCATATGGCTTGGTGTCGGCGGCGGATTAAGTTTGGGCTTTGGCGCGCAGGCGGCAGGTCCGCGCTATGATGCGCTGCTGCATGTGGTCTTCGTTGGTTTCGTCATCTCGATGATCTTCGGTCATGCGCCCATCATCTTTCCCGCTATTCTTGGGATCCCGATCAACTTCCAGCCTGTGTTTTATGTTCATTTGCTTTTGCTGCATGTTTCGTTATTGGTGCGTGTGATCGCGGATTATACAAATCAGTCCACCCTACGCATGTGGGGTGGACTGATTAACGAAATTGCAATTTTAATTTTTATTGGGATGATGGTCTATTCTGTGCGCAAAGGTATGAAGGCTGGCTGACCTCTGTCACACGCTTGCCGAAATTTTTAACAAGACATCTTTCAGCTTCGTCACTTCATCCACCGTATTGTAGTGGACCGCTCCCACACGGACCATGCCACCTTTGTCTTCCAGACTCAATCTTTCGGTGACGTTAATGGCGTAATAGTTGCCGTCCCAGACGTAGATGTTTTCGGCGGCGAGTTTTTCCGCCACGACACGCGGATGCATATCGCCGATGCGGAAGGAGAAGGTGGCGATGCGTTCGTCGAGGCGGCGAGGGTCGGTGTTGCCATAGATGTGGAGTCCAGGAACCGCTTCGAGCGCGGAGAGAAGCGCACGACTCAATTCAAACTCATACGCGTGGATGGCGGTCATGGCTTGCTTGAGCAGGAGACGGCGTCCGCTGTAGCCTTCTTCACGCAGACCGTCCACATAGCGCCCGCCAAATTCCCTGCCAACCCATTCGAAGTATTCAACTGCACCGAGCACACCTGCGATGCCTTCATGGTTCTGTGTTCCGGTTTCGAACTTGCCCGGCAGATGGTTGGTGGCGGGTCGCACTTTATAAGCGAAAAGTTTTTCAAGCAGGTCATGTTTCCCGTATAGAATGCCCGCATGCGGACCAAAATACTTGTACGATGAAGAGACCAGGAAATCACAGCCAATCTTCTGAACGTCGATGCCGCCGTGGACCGCGTATTGGACTGCGTCGATGTAGACCAGTGCGCCTGCATCATGCGCCATCTTTGTGATTTTCTCAACCGGGTTGACCGTCCCCAGCGAGTTGGAAGCATACCCAACGGCGACCAGCTTCGGTCTGCGTGCGAGCGCTTTTTGCAGGTCATCCAATTTGAGCGTCCCATCCTCCACATCGAAATCGACCCAGTTGATCTTTACGCCCTTGTCCTGGGCAGCCAGCACCCACGGCGTGACGTTGGCATCGTGGTCAAGGCGGGTGAGTACGATCTCATCCCCTTCCTTCCATTCATGGGAGATGGAACGGCTGATGTGCAGGGTCAGCGTGGTCATGTTATTGCCGAAGACGATCTCTTCGGGAGATGCCGCGTTATAAAAATCCGCCATGGCGCGATGGGCTTCGTCTAGAATAGCGTCTGATGCCTTGCTTGTGGCAAATGCTCCCTCATGGTTTGCATTGTTTTCCAGCAGGTATTTGGTGATGCGCTCGAGAGATTGTTTGGCGATCTGGGTTCCACCGGGGTTATCAAAGAAAATAACGGGGCGATTCAACGAAGGGAATTGCTGACGAATGACATCCAGATTTAGTGACATGCGTTTGTGCTCCTCAAATGAAATTCAGACAGGGATGCTGTATATTGAAATTGTACCCCACTGAAAGGAGACTGAATGTTCAAACGAATCCTGCTCGCTGTGGATGGTTCCGAGCACGCCCTCCACGCCACCCGCAAAGCCGCCGACTTGGCGCGCCTGATGAAACCCCAGGAAATTCGCATCGTTGTCGCGTATGACCCGATTCCGCTTTATCTGGGCGAGCCTAATATGCAGATCGCCATCACGAATCGCAAAGGTGAGGCTGAGGAAATATTGAACATGGCGGTCAAGGAAGTTGGCTCTGTCCCGTGCGAGATACACACGGAACTGATCGAAGGCGACCCGGCTTCTGCAATCATCGAAGTTGCGAACACCCGCAAGAGCGATGTGATCGTGATGGGCTCTCGCGGTTTGGGCAGGTTGGCTGGCTTGTTGCTGGGCAGTACGAGCCAGAAGGTTGTATCGTACGCGCCGTGCCCGGTTCTTATCGTCCGATAACAAAAAAGTAGGTCGCGCTTCAAGCGCGGCCTACTTTGCCAATTGTTCTGCTTTTGCGAACTCTTCAGGTGTGTTTACATTCCAAAAGCATAATCCTGAAGGGTCGAAATTTTTTAGTTCATCAGGGGATAATGCCCGCACTTTCACTTGCGGGAACCAAGCGATGACTTTCCATTTGTCTTCGTTGATCGCAGCATCGATGGCGGTGAGACATGCCTCGCGGCGGTATAAGGCATGGAATGGTTCATAGCCTTCTTCTGTCTTGGCAATGACCACATCCGCCTCCTCCCGGACGAGGAGTGTGCGCGCGCTGTCAAAGAAGCTTTTACTCACGAAGGGCATATCGCATGCTGCTACCGCTACGAATGGGTGGCTTGCAGATGAGATAGCGGTGTAGAGTCCGCCCAGGGCGCCGCGACCCGGTTTGAGGTCCGGTGCGAGGCGAAGGCGTTTCTCCGTGCCTATCGACGCACCAAGAAATTCATAGTCTGCGGGGCGATTCGTCGTTACAATCAACTCGTCCGCTATGGGTGCGAG
>CAZYLM010000008.1:0-29691 GCA_964648645.1 uncultured Anaerolinea sp. | reverse complement strand
TATATGGTCTGCGGTCAACGGTCTATGGTCAGGATTTCAATCTTAGCCTTGCTACAATGGCGGCAGGAATTTCACTGTATTTGCCGCCCCATCCAAGTGGAGTGGACTGCGGCGTCTCGGGTGGAAAAGCTCGTTCTTCGAAGCCATCAAGGATGAATCCGTTTTTGAAAGCGAGGTTCAAGTAGTATTGAAGCGGGCGCTCGAAATAGATCTGCGGTTTTGGCTGGTTGCGGAGAGCTAGTCCACGGGCGGAGTAGGGAGTCATATAACGCGAGACTTTAACCGAATAAGTGATTTGCATCTCACCGTGGTTGTCAATTTCTTCCACAACATGGGCGGATGAGGCGTTATTGAAACATGGATGGGTGATGGAGAAAACGAAGGTTCCACCTGGTTTCAAAAGTTTGGGTAAGGTACGAAATAAAGGTTCTACATCCGCCATGTCGAAGAGCGCCATGTTGGAGAGCGCGGCGTCGAAGGGGGCGAGAGGTTGGAGAGTTGTGAGGAGTTGGACCTGGTCGGTGGCGTCAAGAAGGTGAAGAGAAATTAGTGATCGGTAATCTTGACCTGAGCCTGGTCGAAGGGTGGTAAGCCGGGCTTTGGCGTAATCGATCAGGTTAGTGGAGAAGTCGAAGGCGGCAACCCGGCATCCCATCTCGGCGAGGCGGCGGGTGGTTAAGCCATTCCCGCAGGCAATGTCCAGGATCGTGTCGCCCGGCTTCGGGTCCAGTAATGAGGCGAGAGCTGGCCAGCACAGGGTGTTGAAAAAATCGTTTCCCTCGGCGCCCATTCTTTGATCCCAGACCTCGGCGTTCGCATCCCAGGCTTCTTTTGTGGTTTGGTTAAGATTATCCATCCGCTTGTTTTACCACAGAACGAAACGCCATCTGGATTGTTAATTCAGTAGAAGAAATAATACTTCCCTCAGGAGAGTCTTATGGACAAGGAACGGAAGCGAGCACAATGGGGATGGTACTTGTACGATTTTGGAAATTCGGCTTATGCGGCAGTGGTGTTGTTGGCGATCTATTCTGCCTATTTCAAGAATGCGGTCGTGGGTGGTGCGGAGGGGTCAAGGTTGTGGGGCATAGCGGTTGGCATTGCCATGTTGGTCAGTGCGATCATAGCGCCGATCCTGGCAGTCATTGCGGACCACTCTGCCTTCAAAAAACGGTTCCTGCTTTTCTTCTCATCTTTATCCTGGGTTTTTACTGGGTTGATGTTCTTTGTGCAAAAGGGCGATATTTTTCTCGGCATGTTATTTTTTATCCTTGCTGAGATCGGGTATCGTGCCGGGCAGGTTTTCTACAACTCCCTGTTGACCGATGTCGCAGAACCGCATGAGATCGGACGCGTCTCAGCAAATGGATGGGCAATCGGTTCATTGGGGGGGATTCTCTGCCTTTTGATGGTGTTGCCCGCCATTGTGTTGATCAAAGGAACCGACCTGCCTGTGCGCGGCGCATTCGTATTTACGGCGGTATTCTTCTTGCTCTCCGCCCTGCCGACCTTTTTATGGGTAAAGGAAAAAGGCGAGCGCAAGCCCTTGCCTGAGGGGATGAATTATTTCAGTCTGGCATTCAGCCGCCTCGGGCGCACCTTTCGGTCGGTTCGATATTTCAACGAATTCCTAAAATTTATCATTGCCTTTCTGATCTTCAATGACGGTATTGTCATGGCATTGGATTTTGCCGCCATCATCGGTTCTGTCATGTATGGTATGAACCAGACCCAGCTTATCCTACTTATGATCATCGTCCAGGCTGCAAGCGTAGCGGGGGCGTACCTGGCTGGAATCTACGGAGAACGCGCGGGATTGATGCGCGCCCTGTATGTATCCCTCATCTTGATGATCGCTTCGGTTGCCTGGATGTATTTCAACCAGACCCTGATCGGATTTTTCATCATCGCTTCACTTGCCGGGACGGCGCTTACAGGGGTGCAGGCAATTACGCGCACCATGGCAGGTGTCTTCGCGCCCAAAGGGCAAAGTGCGGAGTTCTTTAGTTTCTTTGCCATTGCCGGAAAAACCTCCTCATTTATTGGTCCCACACTGTATGGACTCCTCGCCGCGGGGATTGCTCTGCGGCTGGAATCGCAGGGCATGGATGTGTTGCTCGCTGAGCAGGCGGGTCAACGTGCAGGTATCGTTTCCATCGGTGGCTTTCTGATCGTTGGGCTTTTCGTGTTAATGACGGTCAGCGAATCGCGAGCGCGAAAAGCTGCCCTTGAGTACACCCCAGCTGATTAATGGCGCAAAGAGCTTTTACATCCCCGGGGCGCAGCCTGGTGCGAAGAATTCTGCGCTGGATGGCACGGCCCGTATTCAATATTGTTTCGCGACTCGAGGTCAATGGTACAGAGAATCTCCCAAAATCCGGTCCGTTGATCCTGGTCGGGAACCACTTTAGTTTTGTGGACCCAGTGGCTTTCGTCCGTGCCGCACCATGGGAGATTGAGTTTCTCGGTGGCGCGGAAACCCCTAATGCGCCTTTTGCCACGCGAATCATCCCTTTATTGTGGGGCTATCATCCGCTGTACCGGGGTACAGGCGCGAAGGATTCAATCCGCGCTGCTGAAGGCATTCTCAAACAAGGTGGCGTGCTGTCGATCTTCCCGGAAGGAGGTAGTTGGGCGGATGTGCTTCGCCCGCCGAGACCCGGTACCGCCTTTCTCGCCGTGCGGACGGGGGCGCCTCTGATTCCCATTGGGCTGGTTAACATGCGGGATGTTATCCCCAGCCTCAAACGTGGTCGCCGCGCAAAGATACAGGTCAATATCGGCAAGCCCTTCGGTCCATTCAAAGCCGAAGGGCGCGGGCAGCAGCTCCGCGAACAACTTGACGAAATCGGTCACGAGATCATGCGCCATATTGCGGGGCTGCTTCCACAACAGGCGCGTGGGTATTATTCCGACGATCCCGCTATTCGAGAGGCTGCGAAAGGCACTGAGATCTATCCCTGGGCAGATAAGGTCGAGGGTGAAGTCATCGGGATCCCGCGTTAGCTAAGAGTTGGTAGACTCCAGAATTTGGAGTCTGCCTCAGATTTGTCATGGTACGGGAATTCTAATTTTTACACGGCGTGCTATAGTGAATCCGGGCAGGGGAATTTTCCCTGTAGCAGGTATTCGCATGAACACACCAAAAGTTTTCAATAAAAATATCGCCGTCGGGCTTGTCCTTGTCCTTGTCTTTGTTGTCGCCCTTCTTGTTCCGGCTGGGAATGCTCGTGCAACCCCGAGTAGAGTATTCAGCCAGATCAGTTTTGTCCCTAATATCGAAACTGCAGGTGTTGTAGTGATGGGCGCGGGATTGCCCGCGTCCGCGCAGATGGCGTACCGCCGAGCAGGGGAAACAAACTGGCGTGCAGGTCATAATCTCGTCCGTATCAAGGATGGGCGGCTAGTCGGCAGTCTCTTCAACCTCACTTCTGCTTCAAGTTATGAAGTCAAGGTGACGGATGGGACAGGGGAGATCGCCGGTTCGTTCACGACCCAAGCGGATGAATTACTCTTCACGCCGACTAATATCATTTACGTAAATGACGATGCGGTTCCAGGCGGAGACGGTTCCATTGTTGCGCCATTCCGCACGATTCAAGAAGGCGTCAACCGCGCCTCGCCGGGGAGTCAAGTTCTTGTAGCAGACGGGGTGTACAAAGAGTCGGTCATGTTTCCGGCTTCGGGAAGCCCTGGAAATTGGATCCAGGTCCGGGCGGAGGGCGGAGGCGCAGTCCTCGACGGGTCGGATATCATGGCTCAAGATGTGTGGACATCGTACGAGTCCAAGCCTTATATCTGGTACACAAAAATCGGATATTGGATCAAGTATCTCGCGCGCGACGGCAAGAGGATGTATCAGTACGACGACCTGAACGGTCTGCTCGATGGGCGTGCTCATACCGGTGTGCCGATGAGCGAAGGGTGGTATTACGACCCGAACACGGGAAAGTTATATGTGCGAACCCAACAGGAACCGAAAAAATATACCTGGAACCTGCCGATCTATAATCGCGCTTTCTATGTAGATGGGCGTGATTGGATCTGGATCGAAGGTTTCGAGATGCGTTTTTATGGCACGGGCTATGGCTGCGGTGCATGTTTAAAAGACGCCTCGCATATTGTGGTGCGCAAGAACCGCATACATAACATGCAGAACCCGGTCTTCCTGGAATGGTCCGGTGCGGAAGGACGCGGGGATGATACGC
The DNA here is from genome assembly GCA_964648645.1 of uncultured Anaerolinea sp. Classification (GTDB taxonomy): domain Bacteria; phylum Chloroflexota; class Anaerolineae; order Anaerolineales; family Villigracilaceae; genus Villigracilis. Next base: position 25,483 of record CAZYLM010000008.1, on the reverse strand, counting down.
GCATCGAATACAACGAAATGTATGATGTGCTCGATAGTCCCTGGTCGTGGAATGCGCAAAAAGGGACATCGATGGAATCCATTGCCATCGTGCTGCGCGGGCATAACGGCGCCATCGTGCGCGGAAATACCATTCACCATTATTTCAACGGAGTCTATACAAGCTCATCGGGAGCACTCGATAACCCTGGTGTAATGTTCGATGCCGATATCTACAACAATCGCGTCTATGCCATCGGGGACGATGCTTTCGAGCCCGAAGGCACGTGTGTCAACCATCGTTTCCGAAATAACACCATCGATTCAACCCTGGTGGGAATCTCGCTTGCCCCGGTCACAATGGGACCCGTCTGGGTCTTGCGAAATACCTTTGCCAATTTCACCGGCAGGAGCATAAAGTGGGACCGGTACTCGGACGGTTGGGTCTTTATGTACCACAACACCAGTTGGACGAATTTCAATGCGCCAAACGCTGTGGAGTTCATCAGCCCTGTGCGCAATTCAGTCCTGCGGAATAATATCTTTCAGGGCGGTATTTATTCTGTCGAAGCGCGAACCCCCGGCGCGTTCGGCCATGATTGGAACTATGATAATTGGAGTACGGGCTTTGGTTCGCGCTTCAAATGGGAGGGGATGGATTATCCCAACCTCAATCAATTCTGCCGCGCTTCAGGCTTGGAGTGCAATGGGCATGAATCCAGTCCCAACCTGACAAACCCGGCTGGCGGTGACTTTTCACTTCTATCGACAAGCGCCAACATCGACCGCGGATTGTTTATACCGGGCATCAACGACGGCTTTTATGGCGGCGCACCTGATATCGGCGCAGTTGAATCGTTTATTATTACGACCCCTGTTGTTTCATCTCTGCTCCGTGCAGACGTGAATCCCACCGGCGCTTCCATAGTCAATTTCAACCTGGTTTTCTCAAAACCAGTCACCGGTGTTGATGTTGGCGATTTTGTTCTCGCCGCAGACCCATCCATCACAGGGGCGAATATTCTTTCAACGACCCCGGTCAGTGAATCGAACTATATTGTCAGTGTCAACACAGGTTCAGGTAATGGAAATCTCCGACTCGATCTGCTGGACGATGATTCGATCCGCGATTTAAACGGAACTCCGCTCGGTGGTATCGGCACGGGGAATGGCGGATTTAATTCCGGAGAGTCTTATTTCATTGACAAGACCTTACCCTTTGCAAGCAGCATATTGCGCGTGGATCCAAGTCCCAGCAATGCGAGCCTGGTGCATTTTGTAGTCAATTTTTCGGAGAATGTCTCGGGCGTGGATGCAGGAGACTTTGCTCTTACTACATCCGGCTCGATTGCGAATTATTCCATTACCGAAGTTTTCGGCTCAGGGAATTCATATTCTGTAACTGTAAATACCGGGGTTGGTGATGGAACTCTGCGCCTCGACCTTGCTGATAACGATTCGATCCTCGATGAAACCTCTTTACCCCTCGGCGGATCCGGCGTCAGGAATGGGAATTATTCTTCGGGTGATGTGTATATGATCAACAAGTTCGCCCCAAGCGTGACCTCTGTCTTGAGAGTCGACCCAAGCCCTACTGCCGCCGGAAGCGTGCGCTTCACGGTCAATTTCTCCGAATCCGTTACCGGCGTGGACGCGGCTGATTTTGCATTAACAGTTACCGGCGTGTCTGATGCGGGAGTTGCATCCGTCAGCGGTTCAGGGACATTCTATACCGTCACAGTTTTCACCGGGAATGGTAACGGTACGCTCAGGCTCGATCTGATCGATAACGACAGCATTATTGATGCGGGCATGTCGCCCTTGGGCGGTATGGGTTTGGGAAATGCGAATTTCTATGGCGGTGAGACCTACACGATTGACCGCGCCACGCCGTTGATCCAGACGATGACCTTCTACTCGGATGGGGCACATGACGGTTGGATTTTGGAATCGAAAGAGACCAGCAATAAGGGTGGGACGATGAACGCCAGCTCTGCGTCGCTTCGCGTGGGTGATAACGGGCAGGATAACCAATACCGATCGATAGTGCATTTCCCCACCTCTGCTTTGCCGGATAATGCTGTGATCACGCAGGCGATCTTGACATTACAGTTGGAAACGTTTGTTGGTACAAATCCATTTACTACACACCGCAGCATCTGGGTGGATATCCGACAGGGCGCTTTCGGTAGTTTTGGTCCGCTGCAGATAGGTGCTTTGCAAATCTCAGATTTCCAGGCTCCAGCTTCTTTATACACTGCGGGGACAATCCTCGAGAACTCTGTTGGTGGTTGGTATTGGGCGAGCCTGGACGCTAAAGCCCTACCTTTAGTCAACCTGAAGGGCGTAACCCAATTGCGGCTTGGCTTTTTGCTCGACGATGATGACGACCGGAAAGAGGATTATGTATCCTTCTTGAGCGGTAATTACAGTGTGACGTCTGCCCGACCACAATTGATCGTGAAATACTACGTGCCATAAGTGCCCGATGTATTTTCAACCGTTACTAAGTCTGAAAAGTCTCTTTCATCTCAATATGAAAGAGACTTTTCATTTATCAAAATCGATTTTTGGTTAATATCGTCCGACTGCCTGTAGCATCTGAAAACTTTGGAAGGCGAGCAATCCGAAGAGAAGCCCCATGTAAACGCTGCCCAGGAAGATCAGACCAAAGACGGCGAGAGTTCCGCCTGTGATGACGGATATCCAGAGCGAGGTACGCAATCCGTTCCATGGGTCGCGCTGGATGAGAAAGTAGCGGGATACGTGACCACCATCGAGTGGATATACAGGCAGGAGGTTAATGATTCCCCAGAAGATGTTGACCCATAAAAAGGTTACAAAAACGTCGGTCAAGATGCCGTTGAAAGCGGGAATAAAAACAAGCGGAAAGGGGACGATGCCAAGGATTGTCGTCAGTATGACCTGCCCGCCAAGAGCCACGCCGACAGCAATGGTTAGCCCGGCAAGGGCAAATCCGGCGAAGGGCCCGGCAAGAGAGACGAAGATGTGTTGATTTGGGGTCAGCCCCACGCTGGCATATCCGCCACCCCAGGGCATGGATTCCGGCACGGTCAATCCACCAGTCATGTGTAATAGGATGTGCGATGACTGACCAAACCTGCGAAAGGCGAATGCATGTCCCAGTTCGTGGACGAGGATGGAGACGAACACAACGACCACCCAAACTAAGATCATAAGAGGATGTCCTGAGTTACTTCCGAGGAGCAGGGCGATCACCCAGAATAAGGGATGGACTCGCACGGGTATACCGGCGATGGAAAATTGCAGGTCGAAACGGGTCGGAGAGACGGATTGGAGCATGTCCGCGAGTATAACATTGCCCTTCAAATTGGAGAAAGAATGGGCCTGGAGTATTCCAAGAAAACCAAGGCTGAGAACACAATTATTTAAACGAAAAACCCCATTGCAGGGGTTTGTGGGCGCACAGAGACTCGAACTCCGGACCTTATGTGTGTGATACATACGCTCTAACCAACTGAGCTATGCGCCCCAAGCGGACGGGATTATAGCCCAACCCCTTTGCTTTTGCAAGGAATCAATGTGTGAGGTCTTCGGGTTTGAAACAGGCTTGGTAATCCGCGCCAAGGATGACCCGGTATTGGGCTTTACTGTTGGGGTCAGGGATCGATAACACATTTGCGGAGTAGGTCCCCAGAACGTTGAGGATGGTCTGGCGTTCGTTCGGATCCTGAGCCGTGGTGAAATCCACAAGGACGGTATTGCCGTAGCTACGGTTATCCGCAGCACCGGTGAAAGTTTCGTACCCGGCATAATTCAGGCGTGAAGCAGCAAGTGCTTCCATCGTGTCGAAGGATGAACCGTTTTGGACTTCGATTGTGATACTCTCCCGTACCGAGGCAAATGTGGAAAGAGTCGTGGCTTCAACAAGCAATCCTCTTAATGCTTCCTCTTGAGGCAGAAGCACTGCCGCTCCTCCCGGTGTCGTCCACGGTGTGACGTATGGCGGACGGATGTAATAACTGCGGATGTTTGCATTTGTAAAATTTACCGCATATGGAGCGAGGCTGAGCATATCACCCAGTTCCATGTCGGTTATTGCGGTGCTGGACAGGTCATTGTACAGTTGCGGAATCTTGCTGAAGGTGTCTGTTTGCAATGCTTTTTGGAAGAGGGTACGGATCACTTCCTGTTGCCTTCGCCCTCGGTCGAAGTCACTTGATTTCGAGCGGGAACGTGCATACCAAAGCGCCAGATCCCCATCCATGTGTACTTGACCTGGCCCAACTGTGTAAAGCCACCAGTTGTTTTCGTCGTTTTCATCGAGTCCAGGTGAGAGTAACCGCCAGTCAGTGTAAGGGCAAGCCACAGGAACGTCGATACCTCCAAGGGTATCCACGATCCGGCGGAAACCGTCAAATTCCACCATGGCGGTATGGTCGATGCGGATCCCGAAATTTTGCAGAACAGTATCTTTCAATAATCCTGTTCCGCCGCCGGGGTATCCACCCGACTCGCCACTTTGGAAGGCAGTGTTAATGCGTTGCATCCCAACTGTAGGGATATACAACCATGTATCGCGTGGAATGGAAATCAGCGAGACCTGCCCTTCGCGATACCAAACGATTGCGATCAGCAAGGTGTCGGTGCGATGCGATGACCCTGCGGGTCTGCGGTCTGAGCCGATGAGCAGAAAGTTGATGGTTTCTTTGTCTGTCAGGGGCGGCAGGGATGCAGGATCCACTGCGGGGGCAGCCGGAGGCGGCGCAGCCTGGGTAGGGAACAATTGCTCGAAGGAAGCAGTCGATGTCGGTGAAGCAAGGGGCGTTGAAGACGGGAAACCGGTAGCGGTTGAAAGAATCGCTATGGGCTCTGAGTTTGATTCACTTATAAGCAATGGTGGGGATGTGGGCGTGACAAGCGAAGGTTGAAAAGGTGTGGGAGTCGGGCTGGAATTGGGTGCCGCAGTAATCAGGATGAATGACTGTGCAGGCGGAACTTCAGTTGCGGCTGGAGTACATGCAGTGAAAAACATTGCCAGGCTGGCGGTCGTTACAATGGTCTTTGTTGTATTCATCGATGGGGGAAATAAATTGCCAGACCTTATGGATTCGGTGTCAGTTCGGGGAATGGGGTTAGTGAGGCGGTTTGTGTAGGAATGGGCGAGACGGTGAAGGTCGGTACGGGTGGCAATGTCAATGAAGGTGTAAGGGTAAATGGCAGCATCGTACCTGGTTCGGTAAATACCGGAGTGGCTGTCGAGTTATCGACAGTGGGAGTGATAGGGATGGGTGTACTCGTAAGTGGTCGGGGTGTATTGCTCGGAACCCAAATGGTCTCACCGGAGTAAAGGTCGTTTGTTGAACGGCAGTTCACCCGTTTGATCTCACGCTCTGTAGTGTAATATCTGTAGGCAATACCATAAAATGTATCACCTGGTTTGACGACATAATTATTGACCCATCCGGGCGAGCCGGGGATGCAAGCCACGGAGGTGCTTGTTGGCAGGTTCGGCACGTAGATGGACTTACCCGGAAGAAGTTCATTGCTCAGTAGACAATTGCTGCTCTTTAGAAACTCCGCATTGATGCCGTATCTTGAGGCGATGGTGGCTAGGGTATCCCCGGCTTGAACGATATAAATAGTCCAGCCTGCCGGAGAAGGGCAGAGGGTGGATTGTTGTGCAACAGCAATTGTATTTGTTACGGTGAAAGTTGCTGTATCTCCGGTTTGAGGAAGAGTAGGCGACGGGGGCAATGTGAAAGTAGCAGTAACGGGTATGGGTGAAGGAATGGAAGTAAAAGTGGGCGGCTCTGCCTCATCTGGTATGAACCCTACCAGCGATATCGAAAGCGCGCCTAAGGTCAACCCAATGGATAGGAATGCCGCCACAAGTGCGTTACCAAATTCGCGTGCGCTTCGCATTCTACTTCCTAGACAGTTGCTCGCCCGAGATCGGTAATAATACGCTGAAGGTGGAGCCAGCTCCTGAGATGCTTTCGACCCATATCCGTCCATGCTGGGCTTCGGTCAAAGTCTTGGCGATTGACAACCCTACACCTGTATCACCAACCCCTTGGATTAAAACGTTCTCGGCCCTGTAGAGTCGGGTAAATACACGAGGCAGATCCTCGGAGGCAATGCCCCCGCCCTGATCTGTCACCTGGATCAGGATATATTCAGCCTTCTCCTCGCTTCGCGTCTGGACTTTGAGCCGGATCGTTCCTTCGTAGGGAGTCGCCGCCCCGGCATTCTGCAACAAATGGATCAGGATCTGTTGCAGCGCTTCACGGTCAGCGTGAATGGAAGACAGGAATTTTGGTACTTCAAGGTTGATCGAGATGTTCTTTTCGCGGAGTTGTGAACTCGTGTACGACATGGCACTGTCGATGATCGCATTCAGATCCACCGATTCAGGCTTGAGCTCGTTCAAGTCCGTCGCCAGAGTGGTGATCTGGATCATGTCATCTGTCAGGCTGCGAATGCGCTCGGTCGAAACCTTGATGCGGTCGACAAATTTTCTTTGCAGCGCACCAAGAATACCGACCGATTCACCGAGCAGCAGGTCGGTATACCCAACGATGGAAGAAAGCGGCTGGCGCAGTTCCTGTGAAATGGAAGCGACCACTTCTGCCTGTTCTGTATTCTTTGCTGCGATCTGCCCTTTTTCTAACTCGAGAATTTTCGAATTAGCATTAGCAAGCTGGTTTTGCAAGTATGCCAATTCCTGTAAGGTGGATTTCAGATCGTTCTCCATCTGCAGATTAGGCAGGGCTTTCCCAGATCGTAATTCTGCATTTTCTCGTTGTAATTGTTCAATGATGCCTTGAGATTCTTCCTGTGCATTCCGGAGGGATGCCAGTTCCGATGGTCTCGCCTGTTCGCTGTCACTTTGGGCAGTTTCGAGTTTGCTGGTCAATTCACGAATACGCCGCTCCAAGTCTTCAGCGTGGACTTTGGCAATGCTATTTTCTTCTTCGAGTTTGGTCACTTTCTGTGTGCGCTGAATGATCGGCACAAGTGAGCTGGCAATATTTGCAAGGAATGCCTGGTCTTCCGCGCTCCAAGTCCTGTCGGAATATGGAGAAAGGAGCAATATGCCCCCGAGGGTTTCCTTTTCGGGTGTGAGGATGGGAACATAGAGCAAGTGACCTGGGTTACTCAAACCGAGAATATCTCCAAGACCCTTAATGTCTGCTGATGTACTGCTTGCTGGAAGGCGTAGAGGACGTCCACGCTGAATGGAGTTCGCCAGCATGGGGATGGCAGCTTTGGAAAGCGGTCCACCCTCCAGGCTATCTTCGCGGATCAGGTCGTATCCGCCTGCTATCACCATCTGCTTGTTCTCATCCGTCAGATAGATCATGAAGCACAAATCTGCAAGCATGGTTTGTGCAGTGGCACGAGTGATCGCCTGGCTCATCTTGGTGGGATTGTTTTCTGCAGCCACAGCCAGCAAAGCATGGAATGTCTTTGGGTCGGTGCTGTAACGTCTGCGTTCAGGGCGTCCTTGTGTATCCTGTTTTCGAATCGTCGGTTTGACCGGAGCCGGGGCTTCGACAACGGACACGATAGAAAAGCGCTGAGGCAGGGTCAACAGGATCGGGAAGGCTGCCATGTATGCGAGCCGTACTATTCCTGAATAATCCCCTTCCAGACCGATCAATAATTGACCCAAATGACCAAAAAAGCCGAGCAGCATCAATAGTATCCCGTACCACATACCGTCTGGCTTGCGGATGAAAACAACAGCCATACCCAGCAAGGATAGGATCAGGGACCCGACTTGCCAGATGAAGTCGTCCGTGGTCAGGTTGTAGCTCAGAACAGAGGTGGCAGGATTGGCAACTTGCTGATTCCAGGAGATCAGGCTTAATCCCAATGCCGTAAAAATGAACATACTTAACAAAGTCGCCGCAGCATCTGCGGTGCGGTTGGGCTCAGGAAAAGCGTAAAGCCATGTGATCCACACAATGGCAAAAGCAAGAAATCCTCGATCCATAGGCGGTAGGACAGATTTCGGGTCGACCATTTCTTGCCATCCCAATCCGCTAAAAATGAACATGAATATCTGGGCGAAGAGCAGGATCCCAAGACCGATAAATGCCCGTTTTGCTTGCGGAAATTCACTTGCCCGCCAGTGGTTGAATGCCGACTGAAGTGCGCTTGCAATGACGAAAACCAGGACGATATAGTAAATTAGATCGCCTGGCGGTACCGTCAATTGATTTAATACCAATTGAATGAAATCGCTCATCTGTTCGTGATTATAATGCCAGTTCTTGATTATCGCTTAGAATTGAAATCATGTTGCGACGGAAGATAACCCCCTGGCTAGTCGGATGTCTGCTTATCCTTTCCGCCGCCGGTGCAATGGTTATTTCCGGTTATTCCAGTCTGAGACAGGCGAGGACCGCGAAGGATCGTGGAGATTTTAGCTTTGCGGCTGAAAAATTTGCGCATGCCGCTCCCTACCTTTTTTGGCGTGATGATTTGTACGAGCAAGCTGGTATCTCCGCAGCGTTGGCTGGCGATTTTTCGTCCTCTGTTGGGTATTTCGAACTGGGACCGGTGTCGACAGAGGAGGGGTGGTTTTGGTTTTGCACTTCCCGTATTCAAAAAGAGCAATTCGATGAAGCAGAGGATGTCTGTGAGCAGGGTGCAAGTACTTATAACTCAGCCTCCATATATGGTCTGCTTGCTTATATTCATCGCACTCAAAGACATTGGGATAAGGAATTATCCGCGCTCGAACATCAGACCCGGATCGACCCGACAAATGCATACGCCTCTTACCGGCTGGGATTGCTTCTGACCTTATATTTTCCGGATAATGCGTTACCGGAACTGGTTCGCGCCTCGCAACTTAATCCCGAAGTTGACTCTGTCGTCCAAACCTTACGCGCCGCTCTGGCAGTTTCCGGTCAGCAAGGCGAGTCTTCCATGAAAATGGTCATCATAGGGCAGGCATTCGGATTGGTAAGAGATTGGGAGCTGGCAAAAAGTGCCTTTGCGAAAGCGATCCAGTTCGATGATAAAAACGCTGAGGCATGGGCGTGGCTTGCAGAGGCGAAACAGCAAACCGGCGACCCTTTGGAAGTATCCAAGGGTCGGATTGGAAGGGTCGAGTTGGACCGTGCTTTATCTCTAAACCGAGAGTCGACGAACGTCCGTGCATTAAGAGGTTTGTATTGGAGTAGGCAGGGCAAATACAAATATATGCTCGCTGAATACCTGATTGCTGCAGGCATCGAGCCGGAAAATCCACGCTGGCAGGCAAGCATTGGCGAAGCATATTCCAAGATCGGAGATCTTGTATCAGCGCTTGAGGCGTATCAACGCGCTGCGGAGCTGGCACCAGGATTCCCTGAGTATTGGCGTTTACTCGCTCTTTTCAGCGCGGATAACAACGTGCAATTAGAGGAAATTGGTCTGCCAGCAGCCCAACAAGCTGTCCTGCTCGCGCCAGGTGACGTGACCATGTTGGATGCGCTTGGTTATGTCTATCTATCTTCAGGCCGGTACGCCAACGCTGTGGAGATTTTCCTTTCGGTCATCGAAGGATCGTCCGAATACTATCCTGCACACCTTCACCTTGCCATGGCTTACCTTGCTCAGGGAGATCGCACCGCCGCATATAACACCTTGGTTTTTGTCCGGGATACAGTAAATGCAGGAGAGTACTCAGATTCCGCCCGGGAATTGTTGGCAAAATATTTCCCATAATCTCATGACATGGAGCTCGAAACACTACTGACATTCGAGTTAACGTAATGATAAAATCACGCCCATGAATCGCCACTTAATTTCCTTAGCCCTATCGACCTTGTTACTTGCTTCTTGTGCTGCGGCCCCGGCCGATCAATCCCAAGCTCCAGCCCCGGCACAACCTTCAGGCTCTGTTCTTTTTCAGGATGACTTTGCACAACCCACCACGGGTTGGGATCGGCTGCTGGTTGCAGAAGGGGTAATGGATTATTACTCGGGCGGTTACCGTATGTTGGTTAACTCGCTGCAAACAATCTTCTGGTCTACTCCGCGGCGGAATTTCACCGATGTCCGTGTGGAAGTCGATGCCGGAAAACTGGCGGGGCCTGAAGAAAATCGCATAGGCGTCCTCTGTCGCTTTACCGATGGCGATTATTATTTCTTCATCATTACCAGTGACGGGTATTATGGGGTGGGGCTTTTCAAAGACGGGCAGGCTGCCCTGCTTGGGCAGTCAGAAATGCTTCCTTCGGGAAACATTAACCAGGGACTTGCAGTCAATCATATTCGCGCTGATTGTGTAGGTAGTGTGCTGACGTTTTTTGTCAATGGGTCGCAAATTGCGCAGGTTCAGGATGGGGCGCTGGCATCAGGCGATGTTGGCGTAATTGCCGGCACGTTCGGTGCGCCCGGCGCGGATATTATCTTTGATAACTTCGTTGTGCTCCAGCCTTGATACAATCCGATTTAATCTCTCCTCAAGATGTAGCATACTGAAATGTATAACCAGTTATGAAGATTTTTCTTGATACCATTGGATGCCGTCTTAATCAGGCAGAGATCGAAACTATGTCTCGGCAATTTCGCGCAGCGGGACACGAGATCGTCCCTGCGGCGGATACAGCTGATATGGCAGTGGTTAATACTTGCGCAGTCACGACGCAAGCGGCATCAGATTCCCGCGGGAAAGTTCGTACCATTGCGCGGGCAGGGGTAAAAGATATCGCCGTTACAGGTTGTTGGGCGTCCCTGCAGCCGGACGAAGCGGCTTCGCTTCAAAACGTTAAATACGTTATTTCAAATAACGAAAAAGACTTTTTGGTTTCCAAGGCGCTCAATCTTCAAGCATTGGCATTTGACCTTGAACCGTTAGACCGGATTCCGATCCCTGGCTTGCACCGCCGGACGCGCGCTTTTATTAAAGTTCAAGATGGCTGCGATAATGCTTGTACATTTTGTGTCACTACCCTTGCTCGTGGTGCAGGTCGTTCCCGCCCAGTCAAAGACGTAATTCGCGATGTCAATTCAGCTTTGGCTGGCGGTTCGAAGGAGATCGTTCTTACGGGTGTCCACCTTGGATCATGGGGACAGGAGTGGGAGAACCACCTTCATAATTTGGTTTTGGCGTTATTGAAAGATACAGACGTCCAACGGTTAAGACTCTCTTCACTTGAGCCTTGGGATTTGAGCGAGGACTTCTTTTCGCTATGGGCAGATCCCCGCCTAATGCCTCACCTTCATCTACCCTTGCAATCCGGTTGCGATTCCACTCTGAAGCGGATGGCGCGCAAGACATCCGTCGCCTCATTTCGCAAGCTGGTCGGCGCGGCGCGCAGCGTCGTTCCTGATGTCGCCATCACGACCGACCTCATCACAGGTTTCCCTGGAGAGACAGAGGAGGAGTTCATCCAGACTCTTGGCTTTGTGCAGGAAATGAATTTCTCCGGCGGTCATGTCTTCTCGTATTCGCCGCGCCCAGGCACGGGGGCTGCCAAGATGAAGGGACAGGTCAAGCCTGGGTTAAGAAAGGAGCGGAACCGTATTCTGCAAGAGTGCCTGGAAAGATCTGCGTTGTCCTATCGCGAAAAATTTATTGGTAAGACCATGACTGTTTTATGGGAATCCACCACCGAGTACGGTGAAAAAGGATGGCGTATGGAAGGATGGACGGGTAACTATTTGCGCGTTAGTGCTTTTGCTCCAGGGCCGCGCTGGAACGAGGTCGACGAGGTGATGCTGGTGGGGGGCGAGAATGGGATTATGGCAGGAGTTGTCATCTTTGGGATCGTTGATTAACATGAATGCGGAATCGGCGCACGACCACATGCGATATTTAGGCGTTTCACGCTGGCTGTACACTTTCTTTGTGTTTTTTCTGTTTTTTGTCGTTATCTTTCTGCACGCCTACAAATTGAGTTCAATTCCATTGGGTTTGTTCTTCGACGAATCCACTATTGGGATTCAGGCGGACAACCTGTCCCAGAAAGGCTTGGAGGCTTATGGCGGGAAGTTTCCGCTTTTCTTCAAATCCGACTCAGATTACGACAGCCCGATCCTGATCTACTCAACAGCAGCGGTGTTCAGGATTTTTGGGGCTTCCGAGTATGCGCTTCGCCTGCCGAATGTGATATTTTTTTTTACGGCTCTTTTCCTGACATTCTGGCTCGTGACCCGTTTGTTCGGCGAGAGCTGGGTCGTATGGCTTTACTTTATCGCTGCCTTTGGTTTTCTTCCTCAGTTCTTCACCATTTCGAGGCTTTCTTTCGAGGCCATTTCCCAACTGGCATGTATGGCGGGCGTGTGTTTCTGCACTTGGTGGACATTTCAGCAAAGCGATTTGCACTTCCCAGGTATTCTGAAAGCAGCTCTCTGCGGATTGTTAATCGGAGTTTCTGTATACACATATTCGACAGCCAGTTTGTTGTCTGCTGTTTTCATGCTTTCGCTGCTAGTCATTTATTTCAATAAAAAGAATCTATATAAACTCTTTACGCTTCTTGTAGTATGCCTTGCAACGTTGATACCTTATGCAGTCTTTTCCCTGAAGAATCCAGGCGCGCTGACGTCGCGTTTTAAGTCCATCTCCTTTTTATATGAACCCCTCCCCCTTCTTGAGAAATCAAGGATATTCCTATCGAACTATTTTTCTTTCTGGTCTTTAGATTTTTTGATTAAACATGGCGATACAAATCTTAGGCATTCGACTGGGGTGGGCGGCGTCGTTTTTGTAGCGGTATTTATATTGTTCGCGATAGGTGTTTTTTATTTTTTCCTGAAGCTTGCAAGAAAAAGTGTCGACAAATTCAATCTGCTTCTAATCATTAATCTTTTTGCCACCCCGCTTGCCTCAGCTATAACTTCGGAAGGGAATCCGCATTCTGTCCGCGCGATCTTGTTAGGTTATTTTATTGTTCTTCTCTCCTGCTATGGGATCCAGCGTGTCCTTAACATGGGTAATAAGGTTTTCAGGGCAGTATTTCTCGTTCTTATTTTAGCTTTTCTCGGAAGCGAAGTATACAGATATCAATTCGATTATTTTATGCGTTATCCTTCCAGGAGCGTGGACGCTATTGGAAGTTACGATTTTTATGGGGCGATTGAATTTGCTATAGAGCAGAGTCCAGAGGAAATTGTTCTGTTCGATAATACTCCGGGAATCCGCGACAACTTTTTGTTTTACGGGCGGATTGTAGATAACCCTCGCAGCATCCCAATGCGGACAAATCTTTCCCCTGTTCCGAAGCCAGGGTTATGTATTATTTACCGGCGGCAATCAGGTGCGGAGGAGACACTTGAGAAATATTCGCTCCCATATGACCAGTTTACAAGTAAATATCGTCCATCGGTCAGGGAAAAGTATTACGGCGCGGAGGCGTTTTTCGGCGTTATGAATGTCCGCTGTTACAATAGCGGCGGCTAGAGGCTGGGAACGTTTCGAGGTATTTGCTGAAGTTGGTTTCAATGAAAAAAATAAAGGCGATACACCCCGCTTCCTTCCTTGTGGCTCTGCTTGTGCTTAACCTCGTACTGGGATTGCGGATCGGCAAACAGTATGGACAGACTTGGGACGAACCTTCTTTCTATATTTATGGCGAAAGGTCGTATGAGGCATATACGCTGGGTTTGGCGGGCAAACCATTAACCCCAGAGCGTCACATATTTTTTCTTGATTTGCGATACTACGGCCCCTTCTATACCGCTATGGGCTGGAAGGTTGTGATTCTATTGGAGCCAATTCTCAAAAACTGGGGGAATATAGATGTTTGGCATTTTATCAATTTTGTATTTTTTCAAATCGCATTGATCTCGATATATTTTCTGGCGCGGCGATTTCTACGTCCTTGGACCTCGTTTTTTGTTGTAGTGCTTTTTAATACCCAGCCGCTTTTAATTGGACATGCTTTCATCAACCCAAAAGACATTCCTTTTTTGACCTTCTTTCTCGCGAGCGTGACGGCTGGTCTCTATATGGCGGATGCCGTTCAGAGTCGGGAAGCGCATGGCGAACCGGGGCAGGGCGCATTCCCGGGTTTCTCTTTGATTTTGGCGGTTCTCTTCGGCTTGTATGTTTTTACCTTCCTGGGCAAGGACCTGATTTTTTCGGTGGTCGAAAGTGCAATCACGGCGCTGTACCACGCTCCTGCAGTCTCCACTCTGGGGCGGGTCTTTTCCCTGCTGACCGGGACCGCCTCGCGCCTGCCTGTGGAAAACTATGTGCATAAGGCGGCGGCGTTTCACCTTGAGCGGATACTCCTGTATCTCGCGGCATTTGCAGTTGTCATCCGCAAGATTTACCTGAGCTATAAACTAACCGTCGGATGGAGACCGCGGTTCGACCTGAACGCTGGGCAGATTGTGTCGATCCTGTTTGCGGGGATGCTCCTGGGGTTGGCGACCTCGATCCGACCGCTTGCGCCTTTTGCCGGACTGCTGGTCTTCGTTTACGCAGTAATCAAAAAAGGCAGGGAAGCCCTCCCTGCTTTGATCGTCTACGGCGCGATTGCAGGTGTTGTGTCTTTGTTGACATGGCCCTTCTTGTGGGACTCGCCTTCCCTGCACTTTCTTGAGGCGATCAAGGTCATGCGTGACTTTCCATATAATGCTGAAGTCCGGTTTATGGGAGATAATATTGCGCCGTCCAATCTGCCATGGTATTTTGTGATCTTCCTCGTCTGTGTTCAGCTTACGGAACCCGCCCTAATCCTTGCAGTTCTTGGTGTTGTAGTAAGTATTTATAAAAGGGGAAGCATGAAAGATATGTTTGTCCTTTTTGCATGGTTTATCATCCCTCTTGGGTTGCAAATAGCCCTTCGGTCCAATGTGTATGATAATTTTCGGCAGTTCTTGTTTGTTCTGCCTCCATTGTTCGTCTTGGCAGGAATCGGTATCGAAAGAATCTATTTAGGGGTTAAATCGCCGGTAATTAAAAGCGTATGGGCTGCCTTGTGTCTGCTGCCTGGGATTTATAGTATTTTCTCTCTGCATCCCTATCAATACATTTATTACAACAGCTTGGTGGGAGGTGTTTCGGGCGCGGAAGGGAAGTTTGAGCTTGATTATTGGCTTACATCTTATCGCGAAGCCGGGACATACGTAAACGAGCACGCTTCTCAGAATGCGAATATCCTCGCATGGGGTTCTGGTTTCAATGGCGCGCGGGAAGACCTGGATGTATATGGTTTCGGCTCGGATCAGGATGTGAGTGGAAGCGACCTGAGCTTCGAATATGCCATTATTTCGACCCGTTTTTTCAGTCATTTGGGTGTTTTCCCGGATGCTCCCGTTGTTCATGAGGTGAGAAAAGGCGGGGCTTTGCTGGCGGTAGTAAAAAAATTGGCGAAGTAAGTTTTGTCCTGTGGAAACTGGACGCACCCATTACAAATATCACTAGTCACGGAGACGGGGGATTAAGTATAATTTCTTTGGAATTCATTAAAGGAGCTAATCATGACAGCACAGTTGATAGATGGAACTGCCATCGCACAGAAAGTGCGGGATGAAGTAAAAGAAAAAGTCGCAAAACGGATCGCGGAAGGAAAATCCCAGCCTGGGCTGGCTACAGTCCTTGTAGGGGATCGGATAGATTCAGCAACTTATGTCAGTATGAAGCAAAAAGCCTGTGCTGAGCTTGGGATGACCTCCTACCATCATCCTCTTCCGGCAGACATTTCGCAGGCGGATCTCGAAAAACTGATTAAAGAATTAAATGCCGACCCGAAGGTGAATGGAATCCTGGTGCAACTCCCCCTGCCGGACCATCTTGATGAAGAACGTGTTCTCCAGCTTATCAGCATCGAGAAGGATGTAGACGGTTTCTCTCCCATTAACCTTGGGCGCTTGGCTCAGAAGGGGCGTGAACCGCTCTTCGTTCCCTGCACGCCTTACGGCTGTATCTACCTGCTCAAGGAAGCCGGAGTAAAGATCGCTGGCGCAAATGCAGTGGTTTTGGGACGCTCGAATATCGTCGGCATGCCTGCTGCTTTATTGCTTATTAAAGAAAATGCCACAGTGACCGTTGTTCACTCGAAAACGAAGGACATCCCTGGCGTCCTTCGCGATGCGGATATTATTATTGCCGCCATCGGTCGCGCTGAGATGGTTCGCGGAAATTGGATCAAACCCGGCGCTGCAGTCATTGATGTGGGTATCAACGGTATCCCGAAACTCAACCCGGATGGGACGCAAGCGATCAGCCAGAAGACCGGTAAGCCACTCCAAAGATTGGTGGGGGATGTTAACTTCGAAGAGGCAAAGGAAGTCGCCGGTTTTATCACCCCGGTCCCCGGCGGCGTGGGACCCATGACCATTGCAATGTTGATGGCAAATACGTATCGCGCGGCGGAAATTCAAAGCAAATAAGAAGACTCGTAAATGTTAAGCAGCCTCATCTCGCAGATGAGGCTGCTTTGTTTTTGTCATATTACGGCTAGGCATATCTTATTGCTTGGCGTTGAAAGGATGATTCGATTTTTCCCTAACAACCCAAAGAGATCACTTTGCTGCTGGTCGAGCCTGCCGTATTGAAGGCAATGATGTAGTAGCCCACGGTTTGACCAGCCAGCAGAGTGATGGTTTCCTTGAATTCGGTGGTATTGGCGGGAAGCTCAGCGACGATGACGTCGTTGCGCACCACGCGATAGCCGGACTCTTCCTCTTTATCGGCCCAGGCGATTGTGACGTTGGCTTCATTGGTTTCATAATTACAGTCGATTTTCCATTTTTGCAGGCTGACATTTTCAGGTGCGCCACCTTCAATGGTGGGAACAGCCGATACGGTAGGCACAGCGCTGATATCCCCGGCCGGTGTGACGAATTGTCCAGCCACCCAGCATTCGCCCTTGTCGGTTTTGACGATCCAGAAATTGGGTGGGAAGAAACCAACAATTTCCACAGCGACTCCCGGTTGAATTTGCGTGATTGGCGGATAATTTACCCCGGGACCTGTACGACAGTTGGTCACATCTTCGAAGCTGGCAAGCGGGGTTCCAGTTGAAGCCGGTGTCGTATTTTGGTTCGAACCTCCTGCGGTGGGACTTGCCAGCGGTGATTGATTTGCCAATGCAGCCTCGACGGTTTGTGCAGCAGCAGTTGACAGGGCTGAGTCGGGTGTGCCGCCTTCAACGGGCATATTACATGCGGATATGAGCAGGCTTGCAACGATTAAGAGGGCAAGATAATGTTTCATTCCATTCTCCGATATACTGGTTTTATTCACCGTCGCCTTCGAGCCAGGTCTCCATATAAGGCTTTTCCATCTCCAGGGCAGCGCGAGTCAATTGAAGCGGATTGAACGTATCCACCATGACCGCGAGTTCTTTCGTCTCTATCTTGCCAATGCTGGCTTCTGTCATACCGGGTTGGGGTCCGTGGGGTAACCCGAAGGGGTGCAGGCTGATGTCGGATCGGTCGATGCCTTTGCGCGACATGAAATTCCCTTCGGCGTAGTAGATTACTTCATCTGATTGAACATTGGAGTGGTTATACGGCGCCGGGATCCCGTCAGGGTGATAGTCGAAAAGACGTGGGACGAAGGAGCAGACGACAAAGTTGTGTGCGTCGAAGGTTTGGTGGATGGGAGGCGGCATGTGGACGCGGCCGGTGATCGGTTCGAAATCTTCGATGTTGAATATCCATGGATAGAGGTAGCCGTCCCAGCCGATGACATCGTGAGGGTGATAATCGAGAATGTGCAGGGAAAGCCGATTCCGTACTTTGACCCGCACCTCGAATTCGCCGCGTTCGGTGTGGGTTTCCAATTCGGTCGGTACGCGGATGTCGCGCTCGCAGTAGGGAGCATGTTCGAGCAGTTGTCCGTAATTATTACGGTAACGTTTGGGCGGTTCGATCTGACTGGGGTTCTCGATGGTGAAGAACTTGCATTCCTCGTTCAGTTCCATTTTCCACGTAACCCCAAATGGGATGACAATGTAATCTCCCTTGCGAAAGTGTAGGCTGCCGAACTGAGATCTCAATATACCACTGCCCTCATGCACCCACCAGGTTTCGTATGCTTGCGCGTTGCGATAGAAATAATCCATGCTGTTTTTCGAGCGCGAGACGCCAAGAATAACGTCGTTATTACCAAGGAGTGGGATCCGCCCGGTAACAGGATCCGCGCCGAGCGGAGTCTGAGCCGTTTTCAGGGCACGGTGACGGATCGGGCCGAAGTCCACATATTCGGGTTGAGCGAGTCCAAGGTCACGGGTCTCCTTTATCCGCGGAGGCAGAAAGTGATGATACAGAATGGACTGGATGGATGAAAAGCCCTCCAGTCCCATCACTTCCTCACGGTAGAGCTTGCCATCCGGTTTTTTAAATTGAGTATGACGTTTGTGGGGGATCTTTCCGAGCGTATGGTAAAAAGGCATGGTCTCTCCTAGTCTTCTAAAATGATGATCGTAGAAATCAATTCGTCCAATGCGATAAGGGATGGTGTGAACTGGTCGCCTGGTGCCGACTCTACCTTGGAATTTACATTTTGGTAATAACCCTCGAACTCTTCTGGCGTCGTCAGCGTCTGACCGATGAACTCGGCAAGGAAGGGGGCGTCAACACTCATGATGAACGAGACAAAATATTTGTCATCGCTGGTCACGCCTTGATACATGTATGTCAATGTTGTGTCTGCAACTGGATCTGCCGAGAAGGATTTTGTAAAGAGATAACGATAGCCATTTCCATTCCGGAAAGCAAGCGGTGAGAGTTGCGCATCGATCAAACTTCCGGCTCCCGCCATGCGCGGAAAGTCGCTGTGATGATCTGTCTGCCCTTCGAGGACGGCATAGAGCGACTCTAAGGCGCCGGTTTCGAGTGCGTTGATCTCATCTGCACTGAAGACACGAATGCCGTTGGCATTGAAGTCGCCTGTGTTGCCAGGGTAGCCTGTAAAGAGGATGCGAGCATTTTGCGGATATGGCAGTTCGAAGGGTGCTTGAGGCTCATAGACGCCCAACATGCTGGTTGTGATATTTTGGGAGAAACCATCCGGGTAATCAAAGCCGATGGAGACTCCCATCTCGTCAAAGCGAATGACATTTTGCGCCTCACTTTGAGGCACGGAAGCAGATTCTGTTTCTGCAACTTGAGTTTTCTCTGCTGCCTCCGTGGCAAATGGAGTTGTTGTTGCTTCCTGAGTCGGTTCCATAACCGGCGTGGATTCTGACGAACAGCCTGTCGTAATCAGAGTGATGAACAAGATGGTAATTGTTCGAACACGGACGCTCATTTGTCACCTCGCAGTTTGACTTAACACCACTTTACCATAAATGTTTTGGGTTTGATGGGAAGCCATGGTTTGTGGGGTTCCAGACTCAGGTCCCCAGATGTTGGAAAGTCGTAGCGATATTGGCATCTACCTGAGATCTTTGAGAAATAAATATTATTCCTCATTTTCTCTGTGAACTCTGTGGCAAATAAAATTATTTCAAACCGTCTGGTTATCACGGCGTCGCTTCGGTATCCTGGCTGAATACATTGAGCCAGGTTCCGTTGCGCTTCTGCCATATCGATGTGATGTACATCGATGTCTCTCCGCCTCGTGGACGTGAGAACGTTACGAAGTATGTAAGGAGAACAACTCCTTCGGCGAGTTCCATGGCCGAGGCATCGGATAACGAGAATTCCAAAACCGACGGACCATTCTTAAGCTGGGAAGCATGATCGGCTTTCCCTGCCATGCCGGTGCTGTAAACCCCGAGGAAATCTTCGGTCAGGAGAGCAGCGTCCGCCTGTGCGTCTCCATTTTTTAATGCATCCCATACTTTTGTTTCGAGCTCCATATAAAAGCCCGGATCTATTGAGTTCATGATTTCTCATCTGCCTTTATTGGTTAGACCTGGGGCGTTTGCCGAGGTAGATCCATAGAAAAAACAATGCCACCGGAATAAGCCCGAGCAGTAACAGAAGCACGATCCCCAAACTGTAAACCGGGGAAACTTGAACCGCTTCCAGCCATCCGGGTTCGAGCGCTGGCAGAGAATCGAAGGAGTCGATCTGGTAGGAATTATCGTTTTTGGCTTGCATAAGGCGGCAATCCTCCACTTTGCATACAACGATACCCGCGAGCGGAGAATCGGCGGCATCATATTGTAAAGTAACGGCTTGGCCGGGTTTTACGGGGAAATCTCTCTGGCGAATCGAGTTAAATTGATTGATGACCTGTGGCTTTCCGTACGTGGTAGTGATGGGAGTCAGGGTCAGCAAATCGGGTGTATTGTTCAAAATATCGGCTTTGCTCGCGAAGAAATTCAACCCGAAATCCACGCCGGATACGGTGAGCAGGGCATTCCCGCTGCAACATAAAAGGGGTGAAGTGAGGAATGCGAAAAGCAGTAAAACCGTTCCGAGCACCTTTTTTGTTTTTTTTGGATTTTGTTCATCCATGCTGGTTATCCTTTTTCTCACGCCTCGCCATTGACGGACAAGTCGTAATACTCGCCCGTTGACGGTTCGTACTTGAATTGGAAATAGCATGCGCCACCATCTGCGACGAGGATGAAATGTTCTTTCCATTCGGTGTTTGCCCCACCCTGGCAAAGAAAGCTGGCGTAGATGATCTTTTTGCCACCCAGTACAACCCCAATGTATTGACGATTGTATTCGTCCAGCCGCTTCCAAATCAGGGTTTCCGTCATATAAAAAGCGGATCTGTTCTCCTGTAAGTAAGCGGGCAAGGCACTCTCCAAGGCGCGGATGTCCGCTGCGGTGGGAGACCAGTATTCGGCGTCACTGGGGAAGAGCCAATCCAGCATTTGGTCTTTTTGTGCGGTTTCGGCTGAAAAAGCGACCCAATTTTCGCCTTCAATATTTTGGGTGGCGGTGGCGCAGGCAGAAACTAAAATCACGAGGAAGCCGGAAAGTAGAAACATTCTTTGGTTCAGCATTGCACATCTCCTTGCCATTGAAACGTCGAGAAGAGTTTTTTAGTTCCGGCAATTCCTGCCTAGTGCTAGTCCTTTTGGCGGGAGAAGAGTGCTGACACATTAGTGACTGTGCCAACGATCAGCACCGAGAGATACACCCATGCCAATGGTTTGGATAGATCAAAGCTGGTGAAGTAACGCGCGAGTGTGATCATTTGCAATATGCAGAAGGCAAACAGACTCAGGCGCGAACTTAATGTGTTCGATGTGTTATTTTCCAGGGTGATCGTGACACAGGCGAGACCATATGCCAGTAACCAGGCGCTGATGGCGCGCGCGGTAAGTGGAGTCAACTCCCAGGGCCAGGAGGGGATGAGGCTGGCTGGTGCAAGGAATAACAAAAGCGCCGCAGGGATAAAGACCAGAGCTTGATAAAAATTCCCGTAGCGCACCCAGGCAGGCAGCGGTTTTGAGCCGATGGTCTCATCTTTGCTGCGCCCCAAAGCGAGCCAAATCCAGATAAAAAGAAAGGGAGTAAGGGCATAGACGAGGATCCAAACCCAGGTGACGAAGCGGGTAAAGAGTGCCGGTGATGCAAGGTGGAATTTATCAAGATGCAGGAATGTGGCAATTCCCAAAACGCCGGTTGCCGCAAGGGCGGTGAGGCCGGTCGTCCGTGCCGAGACAGTGGGTGACTCCCACCAGTTGCGATATGCAAAAACCATTGCCGCCCAATAGCCAGCGCCTAGAAAGGCTGCAGTGAACGGAACAGCGATCGTCCACGCGAAATAGACCTCGGTCTGTTCGGAGAGGATATAGAGTTGGATTCCGGCGATGAAGAGCAAGGGCAGTGCGACGAAACGTACAAAGTAACGGGCGAATGGGGAAGTTGCGGACATGAATACCTCAATCGAATAAAGTTTGGATTATGAAACAAAACCCGGATGTTATGGACTGGATGCGTTGAAATAAGGCATGCCTTCTGCTACTCTGACAGGAATACTCTCCCTAACAGGAGCGCCCAAATGGGGTACAAGACATAGGTCCCGAGAAACCCTAAATACGAGGCACTGAGGTACCACGGCAATGACTTCATGGTGTCGACGTGGGCGGTGATTCCGGGAATGCCGAGCAAGCCAAAAGTCATGAAGGCGCCAACGACGATCCCATACACGACCAGGCTGTGCGGTATCGAGTCAGCAGTAAGCATGGAATGGCAATAGACTGCCAACCATATGCCGATCAATGCGTTTCCAACACCTGTGTACCAACCCGCCAGGACAAAGTCTGTATAACCAAATATGATCAAGCTTGACCCTATAATGGTAAATGCCATGCCGATCACTGCGAAACCAAGCATCATTTGACTCAGAAAGGGTGACCGAGTGTGAAACTCAACGAATACCAGCCATGCCAGAACCACGCTCAAGATTCCGATGATGGAATTAAGTACATCGTTGACCGTGCCAAAGCGCCCATTGACGGTGTACATCAGAATGAGAAATATCACGGCGAGGATAACCGAAACCCCAATGGCGATAGCCGTCCAGCCAACTGCAGACGGTGATGCATTGCTTGTTGTCATGTTGCTCCTAAAGTGGATTGACGTATGAAACTGTTCGCACTGGAAAAGATTGTAACAGTTATTTGGAGCCAAAGGCGTATCGACGGTCTTGGGTGTTTTGACATTGACATTGCCGAGACATAAATTATCTTCAATTGGAACGATTTGCCTGTCCTCTTAACGATCTGATAACAATTCGACTGATAACGCAAGATCCGCTAGTTGTAAGAGTAGCGTTAATTTTCCTTTGACTCGTATGGGGTATAATGCCTCTTTATAAGTCAATTCATTTCATTCACTTGAAAGAGAAAATGAATTGAGAAACCGGGTGGAAACGTTCTACATGGCAGCCGATCGAGCAAAAACTTCAAATTTTGTCCGATAGTCTTTTCGAGTGGCTTTGATAAGTCACTCTCGACCCTTAGAGGTAATGAAAGGATAGGTTTGTATGGCAACATTTATCATGTTCGGCAAGTACTCCATGGAAGCCGCGAAGGCAATGAACTTAAAGCGGACAGATCAGGCAATGGACCTGCTCAAGCAAAATGGCGGCGAGTTCAAAGGTGGTTATGCTCTGCTGGGCGACACCGACCTTGTGCTAATTGTTGATTTGCCCAGCACAGAAGCCGCGATGAAGTTCTCAGCTGCCCTCAGTAAAATGCAGGGAATTTCCTTCACCACCTCACCTGCGGTAAGCGTAGCAGACTTTGACAAGTTGATGGGGTAGGATCGCCTAAATAAAAAATACTTCGGAAATCTTACCGACTTCCGAAGTATTCTGATTCGCCCCAGTCCAAGCTCTAGAGTGGGCTGGGGTGCCTTTGTTATTCTGGAGGATCTATCCGAACCTTACTTAACTCGCGTCCAAGGGTTAGCGGTATTTATTGCAATACATGGAATACATTGGGATTCTTTTGCTTTGAGGGTAAGCTGGTCGTTGGATATGCTAAATTCATAAATTTCCTGATCGGGTGTGCCCGATGCAAGGGTTAGTTTATTGCCATCGACGGACCATTTATCTTCGAAGTGGGTGTTCGATGCAGGTGGGCAATCTGCTGCTACAGCAGTCTGATCTACCGTGAAAGTGCCATCTTCATTAAACTTCCAGCTGTATGTGCCTGCGTTATCGCATAAATATTGCTGATCAAACCCCGGCTCTACTCGTAAAATATCTTCCTTTGTGACTGTGGAGGTCCAGGTGCCGGGCAATGATGGTTTGATGTCTGGCGTGGTAACCGCCTGTGGTGCGCAACCAATAAGCAGAATCAAAACCAACAATGCTGCAATAAGCGAGCTTAAGAAACGGTTAGGTGACATGCGATTTCTCCTTGGTCTATTTTGGCTATCAATAAATCCACTTTTATCAAAAATCCCATTGATTTTGGTATCACTCAGGCGATACAATTACTGATACAGTTTCGAATCTAGTGTGAAAACAATGATATTTTTTGGCGAGTGGTTGAAAAAACGAAGAAAAGAGGCTGGTCTCACGCAGAACCAACTGGCTCTGCGTTTAAATTGTTCGCTTATTCATCTGCGAAAACTCGAATCGGGTGAACGCCGCCCATCGGAACAATTCGTAGGGCAGTTGGCGAAACTATTTAATATTTCCGAGATCGAGCAGCCCAGGTTTCTTAAGTTTGCACGTGGAAGTGCTCAAGCTTCAGAAAATGATTTCATACAGGGTAGTCAGGATCCTATTGGCAAGACCTCTCGTATCCACATTCCTGCCTCGGTAACATCGATCATCGGTCGTGATCAGGAATTGTCCGTTCTGCGCCGCCACTTGGGGGATGAGAAGATCAGGTTGATTACTGTGATCGGACCGCCGGGGATCGGCAAGACCCGGCTTGTATTGGAATTGGCGCGTCAATCGGTTGCAGATTTTCCTGACGGAGTCTGCTTTGTGCCGCTTGCAGAATTGAAAAATTCCTCTCAAATTGCCCCTGCCATCTTTCAAGCCTTGAAGTATGTTGAATCGAAAAGCCGATTTGACATTGAACAATTAACAGACGGAATTGCGGAGCAATCTATTCTGGTCATATTGGACAACCTTGAGCATTTGATAAATGACTCGGCGGACCTTATCTCTCGGCTTCTATCGGCATGCCCTCAGCTAAAGGTCGTGACAACGAGTCGTGAGTCGATGCGCGTTCCGGGAGAATGGCTGTATCGGTTAACCCCATTGGGATACTCCGCAGAGACCACATTAATTGAGCCGGAGAATATCTCTCAGCTCCCGGCGCTTTCCTTGTTTGCCGAGCGGGCTAGGGCTATAGCTCCATCTTTTTCATTGACCCAGGAGAATGTGCAGGTGGTCGCCTCCATTTGTGCGAAACTGGAGGGCGTCCCTTTGGCGATCGAATTAATTGCATCCCGTATCCGGATGTATTCACCCGATATGTTATGGCGTCAATTAGATGAACAATTCATCATGTCTGCGGACGGGATGCGAGCTGTACCAGCGCGGCAGAAGACATTACATAATGCCATTCAATGGAGTTACAACCTTCTTTCCATTGAGGAACAAGAGCTGCTTTCGCAGTTAAGCGTTTTTAACGGGTTTACGGTTTCTGTTGCAAAAATATTTTTAAGCAATACGGCTTGGAAATCACCTTCAGATCTTGTCCTCTCTTTTTTAGATAAGAGCTTGATTCAGCGACTTCCTCATACGGATTACGAGGATCGTTTTGGGATGTTAATGATGATCAGGCAGTTTGCTTTGGAGCGCTTACATGCTTCGGGAAGAGAAGCTGAAATTCGGGATAAGCATCTGATGTATTTCCTCAATCTCGCTGAAGAGGCGGAGAAAGAAATCCATGGTCCGGATCAACTTGAATGGATGGATAGAATCGAAAATGAACACGCCAATTTCCAGATTGCGCTGGAGTGGTCCGTTTCCAACAAAAAAATAGAGTTGGCACTTCGCCTGCTCGGCGCACTAGAATGGATGTGGTGGATTCGGGGTCATTATAGTGAGTCGCGTGAGTGGTTCAACCGGATTCGCAGCTTGCCCGGGTTGACAGATCACCCTGCACAGTATGCAAAACTTTTAAATCGAATGGGTTATCAGAGCTGGGAACTTGCACAGGATCATGATGACCTGGCGT
>CAZYLM010000007.1:0-30568 GCA_964648645.1 uncultured Anaerolinea sp. | reverse complement strand
ATGTTGGTAATGTGACCTGCCGGGTCAGGGTGGTGAAATCGGGCCAGCGGATTTTTATCTTCACCGTTTTTCCGGCGAGGTCATTGCGGCGAAGCTGGCGCGCCACTTCGTGAGATTGTTCGCGCAGGGTTTTCTCCAACGTCTTTTGATCGTGGATATCCACGTTGAATGTGGTTTCCTGGCTGACGGATTTTGTCTCATATTCAGTGACGACAGGGCGGTTATCGATGCCATTGGCGTGCCTCCAAAGGTCACGACCGTTTTCACCAAAGAGGTTGACCAATTCTTTCTCAGGCCACCCGGCGATATCGCCTATGGTGTGCATGCCAAGCTCGGCAAGGCGGGCATTCGTCTTCGGGCCCACGCCCCAGAGCATATCCGCGGGAAGGGGTGCAAGGAACTTCGCTTCATCACCAGCTGGTACGACCGTGAACCCGAATGGTGGCTCGTTTTTCTTTTTACTCGATTTCTTGCCGACCTCTGTGGCTATCTTTGCAACAAGCTTATTGGAGGCGATCCCCACACTCGAAGGTAGATTCAGCCCGGTGCGTATCGCAGATTGCAGGTCCAGTGCGAGGCGGGCTGCGGGTTGCTGTATATCCGATATGTCGAGGAAGGCTTCGTCGATGGATATCTGCTCCACGAGGGGAGTCAAATCCCGAAGCTTTTCCATCACCTTCTCAGAATACTCGCCATAGATTCTATGCCGGCCGGGGACTATGATGAGTTCACGGCATAATCGCACTGCGCGCGCCATTGGCATGGCGGAACGGATCCCCAAAGCGCGAGCCGCGTAGGAGCACGACGAGACAACACCGCGCTCATCGGGTTTACCTCCCACAGCGAAAGGTTTGCCGCGCAATGACGGGTTATGAATTTCTTCTACAGAACAGTAAAAAGCATCGAGGTCGAGATGTATGATCGTGCGTGCCATGGGTCTCATTATACGGCGGGACAAATGGCTACCGGGCCGTATTTTGTTTTGATTTCATTATTGAACAAATATTAAAGAAAAGTTATACTTGGGAAGCGTATAGTCAAACAGGAACTTTTTACCAAACATCCACGTCCATAACCTGATTTGGCTGATGGAGGAAGAAATGAGATTTACTCTGAGATCGATTTCGATAATGCTCCTGCTGGCGGTCTTGATGACCCTCACGCCAGGCGGGACAACCGCCGCAAGTGCAGCGTCCTGTTATTGGGCGCAGTTCGTTGCGGATGTGACCATACCGGACGGGACCAACTTTGCGGCGAATACAGCCTTCAAAAAGACCTGGCGGATCAAGAACATCGGCTCGTGCGCCTGGAATAGCAATGACGTTTCGTTGATATTCGATAGCGGCGAGCGCATGGGTGCGCCCGCTTCGCTTGCTTTGCCTACGACAGTCAACCCGGGGCAAACGGTGGATATTACGGTCGATATGACCTCGCCTGCCAGTGCCGGTCATTATTTCGGGTATTGGAAATTCAAGAGCAATTCCGGCGGCACGTTTGGCATTGGTGCGAGCGCAAATAAATCCTTCTGGGTCGAAATTTTTGTCAATTCATCCTCGACAGCCGGGTATGATTTCACTTCCAATGCAGCCTCAGCATCCTGGTCGAGCGGGGCGGGAGCGTTCACTTTCCCCGGTGCTGACAACAACGCCAACGGGTTTGCCTTCAAAGTTGACCAACCCAAACTGGAAAGTGGCGGGACCTCTGCCCAAGCCGGATTGTTGATGGGTCCTAACAATGTGACAAATGGCTTTGTAAAAGCTGTCTACCCTGCCTTCCGTGTGCAAAGCGGCGATCGCTTCCAGGCTACCATCGGTTGTGAGTATGGCGCAACTAATTGTTATGTTGCATATAGCCTTTACTACAAAGTGGGGAATGGTGCCGAGACCACCTTCTGGACCTTCCGTGAGAAATACGAAGGCTGGACTTATAACGTCAACCTTGATTTGAGCAAATTTGCCGGGCAGGACGTGAGTTTTATCCTCGTTACCTCAGCTTATGGTTCACCGACCGGTGACCGTGCTTTGTGGGTCAACCCAATCATTGCACGCGCTGGCGGCGCACCTCCACCTACTACACCTGTTACGCCTGGTACACCGAGCACGCCCAGCACCAGTCAGCCTAACGCATGTGACCGCGCTCAATTTGTGGCAGACGTCACTGTTCCCGATGGTACCGGTTTTGCCCCCGGTTTGGCTTTCAATAAGACATGGCGCTTGAAGAATGTCGGCACCTGCACCTGGTCAAATTACAGCATCATGTTTGACACCGGCGAAAAGATGGGCGGACCCGACTCTGCCCTCATACCTGCATCGGTTGCGCCCGGCCAGACGGTGGACATTACCCTTTCGCTCACTTCTCCCACGACCGCTGGAACCTATCGCGGATATTGGAAACTCAAGAACAGCACCGGAGTTCCTTTCGGAATCGGTTCAGCTGGAACAAAATCCTTCTGGGTCGAGATCAAAGTAACGGGAACTGGAATAGTACCAACCACGCCTATAACACCGGGCACCCCCATCACACCCGGAACCCCGGCAACCGCGATCCCCGGTACTGTGTATGATTTTGCTGCGAATGTATGTGCTGCCAAATGGTTCAGCGGTGCGGGCGAGCTTCCCTGCCCGGGGACCAATGGTGATGCCAAAGGCTTTGTCCTGATCACAAACCCATCCAAAGTGGAAACAGGTGCAAACGACACACGCACCGGGTTGATCACTTTCCCGCAGAACATCAACAATGGGTATATCCAGGGTATCTACCCCGCTTATCAGGTGAAGTCTGGTGATAAATTCCGTGCCACCATCGGTTGCGAAGCGGGCGCCACGTCCTGTTATGTTGTTTTCCGTCTCGATTACTCCGAGTCAGGAACCTCCTCCATCGTGACGTATTGGGCTTTTGTTGAGAAGTTCGAAGGTCAGGTATACAATGCCGATATCGATCTCTCTTCACTGGTTGGTAAGAATGTCAAATTCGTATTGACAGTTCTTTCCACAGGCTCTGCAGCGGGAGACCGGGCACTTTGGGTTGCACCTATCATCTATAACGGATCTTCTGCACCTGCACCTGTTCCTGCCACGCCTACGTTCACTCCAACATCTACATTGGGCTCAACCGCCACATCAACGGCAACGGCGACTGCAACGAACACCGGTATTTCGTCCTCGCAAACTCCGACACCCACGGCGACCGGGACACCAACTCCAACCATGACACCTCCGTAAGCGAATGAAGATCAAAGTTCCCGTTGTTTGATAGACAACGGGAACTTTTTTGATTGCTAGAACGTGTATTGAGTTAGTATCGACGGAGATGTGATGAAACGAATCCTTGCTATCGGCTTGACATTCCTTGTAGCCTGTTCCCAAGCCCCGACCCCCGCTTCTTTCTTCGACTCCCCGCCTGTCATGCCCACCCAGGACTTGGGTCAACCCCCCGATATGGTTCCAGCAGCCACCGAAGTTGTGCCCCAACCCGAACCAGTCACAGGGTCCGAGCTTGAGGCGGGAGAGTTGTATTTCTTCCTGCAACCGCGTGGCGGCCCAGGCTCGATCGAACTGGTAAAAATTTCAGCCAGTTGCATCTCTGAGCCG
This sequence comes from uncultured Anaerolinea sp., assembly GCA_964648645.1. Lineage (GTDB taxonomy): Bacteria > Chloroflexota > Anaerolineae > Anaerolineales > Villigracilaceae > Villigracilis. The sequence goes on along the minus strand of CAZYLM010000007.1, from coordinate 26,978 downwards.
GTCAACTGTCCGACGATAGAAAGAATACCCGTTCCCTTTAATTTCAATTTCACCATCAATGCTCTAGCCTGGTCAAAAGATGGCGGGTATGCAGCTTTTTCGTATTCTTCCAAACCCAACGGCACGCCGACCCAATTATGGATTTTTGACGCGAGCTCGAAGATTTGGACATCCATTGTTGAATTCCCGTATATTGATCCACCCTTTTGGTCTCCGGATGGGTCGTGGATCGGGTTCCGTATTCAAGATGGTATGGGAGGAGAGGATGTCTATGTTGTCCGACCTGATGGAAGTGAGTTGAAAAGGATATCAACCGACCTGCCGATCGAGGGGCGACCTTATATTATGGACGGTTGGTATACCGAGAATGTCATTATGCGGTCAGCACTGCCCGGTGCAAATGGGGATATCTATCTTGTTCGTGCTGCAAACGGCCAGGCGCGCCCTATGTTCGAAACCCTGCTTACCAAGGCGCAGTTCATCGCCTCACCTGATGCAGGTTTCTTCGCTTACGATGATTATGACTACAACTCGCAGAATCACTCGGTGAAGGTCATGGAGCCGGATGGCGCAAATGCAGTAACGATCGCGCAATTCACTGGCGGGTCGATCTACCCCATGATCTGGTCACCCGATTCGCACATGCTTGCATTCAATTACTATGGAAACTTGGCCAGTGGAGAACCTGTCGCGGAGGTGTTCATTGTTCCGCGCACCGGGGGTGAGTTAAAGCCGGTTTATAAAGGCAACACGGTTGGTCGATTGCTGTTCTCGCCGAATGGAAAATATCTTCTGATTGAAGAAACAACATCACCCACGGGTGGTCACCTTTTTCTCGTTGACCTGGCGACTTCAACTGTGGGTATTCTTCAAGCTCCGGGTCTTTCCACAGACTACGATTGGTACGCTCCATCCTGGCGTCCCTGACCATGCTCAAACATCCTGTTACAAAATGACGGGTTATGCAACATACTTTATTAATGAAACCTATTCGATTTTTGCTCCCATTGCTTTTTCTGGGGGTGGCGCTGTTCAATCTGCCCGAAGCGAAAGCCCAGGATTTTGGTCCCACGCCAACCCTGGGCGCTCCGCCCAACCCGGCAGACATTATCAATGCGGTCAATACCCTTAGGCTCTCATATGGATTGCCTGCGCTTTATGCCCACCCTGTTTTGATGCAGATTGCGCAGGAGCAGGCTGGGGGCATCGCTTCAGGTTTGCCGGGACATTGGCGCCCAAACGGGATGACACTGGGTCAGTGGATGATGTCGCTAGGGTACCCACTATCGGGCGACCTGACACAGGATGGATATCGTTCCGAGAATTGGGGTCCTGCCATGACAGCTGAGGATGCCATCCAGATGTGGCTTGGGGACGACCTGCATACCAATACCATGCTCTCGCAAAACCGGAGCGATATTGGTGCAGGCGTTGCAATAGGGGATGGTCAGTTTATTGTTGTGATCGAAACTGCCCTGCAAACTCGGAGCGGGCAGATGCAATCGAATGCCGGCTCAATCCTTACCGGGATACCCCAAACCAAAGCAGCCATCAACCAGATGGAAACACAGGCAGCGATAAATGGCGTCCTGCCTCAGTATTCCATCCCTGTCATTCTGAACACGCCTTTCCCGAATGGCAAGGTGTACCATGAGGTTCTATATGGGCAGACCCTGTGGAGTATTGCCATTGCCTACGGCACAACCATCAAACAAATTCAGGGGTTGAACAACCTGGGTGAGGATACGACAGTATACGAAGGTCAGGTACTGCTAGTCCGTACCGATGCGACACAAGTTGTACCGTCAAGTACACCCTTGGAGAATCAGGGCGATGTCATGACCATCGCGCCGATGTTCACACCATCATTAGCCCCATCATTGGTTGAATCTCCTGGAGGTCCTTCGGATTCCAACTCATCAGCTTATAGTGTGGCTGCGATAGGGTTTGCGGCATTGGTGCTTGCCGGGGTTTTCGCCATGATGGCACGGAAAAGGGAAATTTAGAATCGTTCGACCCAACCTGATCGCCAGGCAGGCGCTTCGAATGACTCAGGCCAAAGTTCGACTTGCTTCCAAATCCGACCATCCCGGATGGTTGAAAACGTTATTGCACGATCGCTGCGGGTTCCATCACTGACAGAAACATCGGTCACCACTGTGTCGCCTTCGGTAAGGATTTGGTTGACAACAAACTGCCATTTACCGTTCGCGGGGTAAGCTGTATTGAGCCGGGCAAAATTATCTCTGCCAAGAATTCTTTCGCCTGATTGGGGCCATTCCAGGGCAAACTCATCGTGGAGTAGTTCGGAGGCGAAATAATAGTCGTTGCTTTCCATTCTCGACCAAAATTGTAAGACGAGGTCTTTTGGGATCAAATTAACCTTCCGAAAGGCTTTTTAGAATATCCATTGCACGGGATGCATCTGCAATTGGAATGAATAGATGGTCGTGGTAGTAAGCGGCGACCACATTGCAGCTGATATTGGCATCTGCAAGGGCTTTCGCCACCGCAGCTGTTAGCCCGACAGCCTGGAGGGATGAATGGATATTTAGCGTGATCCACGCGCAAATGGCAGGGTAGAAGAGGATGTTTTCGTCCGCTTTAGTCTTCGGAAGGATGATCGTGACTTCTTCCCTTTCCTGAAAGATGCCAAGCGGGTTGAGTTCGGCGGCGTCTTTCAATGAGTTTACTGTGCAAAAGACATACTCACCAGGATTTAGTTCAGGTCTTAGGTTGCTGAGTAGGGTGCCGAGGTCGGTTTCGCCGGTCATGATTTTCTCCTTACATTCAAGATCGCGATCTTCGTCGAATGATTGAAAGGGGTGGGATCGGTGACGGGTCTGCCGACCCGGTGATAACCGATGAATTCCTCGGGAACAGGGATCAGTTCCCGGATGCTCAAGTACCCATCCATGCAAATTTTTTCTAAAGTCTTGATATAGTCTGCGCCGCTCAGGTAGACTGCATTGTTGATCGTTATCAGGGTCCCGCCATCAGCGACCAATGGGCGGACCTTGTTGATGAGCCGCTCATTTTCCTGAAGCAAATCCACTCTGCCGCCGGAGGTGACAGAAAAAAACGGTGGGTCCAGGATGACGATGTCGAAAAGGCGCCCTTCTCCCTTTAGACGTGCAATCACGGAGAAGAAATCTCCCGAAATGAAATCTTTCTTTTGAATGAAAAAGCCATTCAAGGAATAAGAGTCTTTTGCCAGATTCAGGAACTTTCGATTGCGGTCGGTCTGGATGACACTCGTTGCACCGCCCGCTGTTGCTGCAACTCCAAGACTCCCGGTGTAGGCAAATGTATTCAGGACCGATTTTCCTTGTGAGTTTTCAAGGAGCCACTTTCGCAAGTTATAGGTATCAAGATAAAAACTGGCGTCTCGGTTTAACTGTAAGTCGATCGCGTACCAGATGCTATGTTCTTTTATCCTTCGATCCAAATTCTCTTCAATAGTGGTTTCCTGTCGATTCAGGCTTTTGGGGATGTGGGAATCACCTCGAGGAGTCTTTAACACCCCTGTATGAATCCAGCCTATTCGCGAACAAACATTTTTGTAGATATCATTCGCGATAGGTTCTGGAATTTGGTTCGCGTGATCATGTATGACGAGGGTTCGACCATAAACATCAATAACTAGTCCGGGTGCGCCCTCGTAAAATCCGTTGAAGAGCCGAAATGATTCATCGTGGCCGATCCCGCCTAAGGTCCGACTGGAGGCGGCATGATTCTCAAGGCGGGAAGCGATGGCTGAATCGATAAAAGGGAAAAGGGAATCAGAATCCATGGACGGGGACGTAGACCCTGAAATCTAAACGGTCAAGTACGAAAGACCAGTCGCTTTGCCAATTGTTCGAGCTGGTCAACGCTGACGGGTTTCGTAAGGATCAACAGGTTTTGGTTATGTGCTTCCGATTGGCTGATCTCGGCTGCCTGAGCTGGGTTGGCGGTGACAATCAAGACCCAAGTATCGCGCGTTTCGGGACGTTTGCGCATTTCGTGGAAGATGTCGATGCCTGAAAATTTGGGAAGGTTCAAGTCGAGGATGATGAGACTTGCCCCATGCTGACGAATATTTTGCATGGCTGTCTCGCCGTCGTAGTAGATTTCCACGGCAAGCCCGGCTCCTCGCAGTGTATCGGAATATATCTCTGAAAGGAATAGGTCGTCTTCGACGACGATGGCGAGGGGGCGGTCATTCATGGATGAAATCCGTTTCTGAGATGAGGGGTAATGTGACGGTGAAGGTTGTGCCCTTGCCGAGGGTACTTTCAAGCGTGATATTTCCACCCATTAGTTGGACGAGTTGGCGGGATATCGAAAGACCAAGCCCATATCCCTTGCGCAGGCTTTTGTGTGCATCCGGCAGTTGTTTGAAAGGTTCGAATACAGTGTGGAGTGCGTCAGGCGAAATGCCGGGTCCTGTATCTTCGACACGCATACTCCACTGGATCTGGGAGGTTGCGTAAACCTTTGCGGTGATTTTCCCGGTCTCGGTAAACTTGATGGCATTGCTGATAAGGTTAACGAGGATCTGCTTCAGGCGCTGGCTGTCGCCGACGATGGATGTAGGCATGTTTGCGTCGATCGTGCCCTCGAAATCGAGGTTCTTCGACTCAGCCAGTACGCTCAACTGATTGAAGACGGAACCAAGTACCGCACGCGGCTCGAATGAGGCTATCGATAGTTTGAGCTTTCCGCTGTCCAATTGCGCCTGGTCGAGAAGTTCCGAGACCAGACCGTCCAGATATTGGGTGCTCTCGCGGATGCGCCCTAGGATGTTGATCTGTTTATCGGTCAGGTCTCCATAAGATTTGCGTACCAGCAGGTCTGTATAGCCAAGAATGATACCGAGTGGCGTCCGCAATTCATGACTTACATTTGCCAAAAGCTGCATTTTGAAGCTGTTTGCTCGCATCGCTTCGTCGCGGGCTATGGCGAGCGCGGATTCGTTCTCTTTTATGCTACTCACATCGCGCAGTGTGACGATCCAGCCTTCGTTTTGTCCATTCGAACCATGCAGGGAACTGACGTAGAGGTGAAGCCAGCGCATGGGGCTGCCATCTTCCTGCATGACGATCTCCTTGTAGTATCCATGCGTCTGGAGAGAGGTCTCATTGATGAAAATCCATTTTTCGAATGTCTTACGGAACGGGGCGCCGATCACGGAATTGGATTTCAGACCAAACAGATCAAGAGCCGCAGGGTTCAACTCGGCGATCCTCAACGCGCCATCGACCACAATGACTGCATCCGATATCGACTCGAAGACTGCACGGTGTGCAACTGGCGAGATATCCAGCAGGCGATAGCGTAAAAACCCCCAACCCAGGATAAGAATGGAGATCGAAAAAGTGACGGAGGTAATATCGATCCGGATGGGGAGTAAACCTGAGATCACTATTCCATTTGCAACCCATGGCAGAAGAATGGCGGTAAAGTTGACGACGATCTGCGAGCGGTAGACATCCCGCTTTTCCCAGAACTCACGTAGTAGGAAATAAGAACCCACGATAAGGAAAACATAGATATATGCGGCGTGAAGCCAAAACCACCAGCCAAGCGGGTTGCGTATTAGAGTCAGTCCGGTGACTGGGTCTGTTTGCAGACCAAATTCCGTGAAGAACCAACCGTGCAAGTCTGTGGTAAGTATGACAATGTAAGTTAAAACCGGGAATGTCAGGGACAGGATGATATTGCGTCTTGTGAAGAGGTTCTGATGTCCTGAATAAGCAAGTGCGAAAGCCGTCCAGGACAGGGGCACACCGATCACGCCGATGTAACCCAGTTTGACAGCCCAAATTTTTATAAGAAGATTCGTCGCTCCGAGTTCAAAAATATAACTGAATGCCCAGAGCGAGGCGAAAAAGCACATGGCAATGAAGGGAATGGATGCAGTGTGCCTCCGATAACGTAGGGTGTAGACACCCATGAAAAAAGTCAGGATGACGGAAAGCATCCAGGGGTAAAAGAGCGGAGTGAACTGCATCGGGCGAATTATACAGCCTGAATCAGTTGCGGTATGGTTGCGAAATCATTTTGAAGGCTGGGGCTGCTCTCATCCGCTTATCAGAAAATTGGGATAAACTTCGTCAATTCGAAAAACCACCAGAGGTCTCATGTCCACACCATCCGTCAAACCGGCATTGCCCGGCAAAGCCCGTTCAAGGGTTATCACAAAACCAGCCACCGAATTCTACGGTGGGATCGGTTGGGTAATCGGGTTGTTGCTCACAGTTTTTGTCTCTACGCCTGTCATCTGGTTCTTGACGCAAAACGCCTCCCGCACCACCCGGGCAGAGGTTCTCGCGTTTGGGATTGCCATCGCTTGGTGGCTTAATCCCCTATCGTTGGGTGGATTGTTCTATGTTTTGAGCAATATCCGCCTTTGGAAGTTTTGGACGATTCCAGGGCTGTTTGTCTGGCTGGCGGTGAATGGCATGGTTTCTGCCGCCATTGCGTCGGACTCAGCGCGTCAAGTTGTCTTGAACATTCTGTCCATCATCGGGCTGATCCTTTTAGGTTTGCTTTTCCTTTATATCCAGTTGCGGGTGTTCGTTTGGGCGGCGTCTGGCAATGCGGGTCGTTTCTTCTTTGGCATCCTTGGCTGGTCGCTCCTGAACGGAGTTGTTTTTTGGGCGGTGGTCAACCCGGATGTCCTGAACATCGTCCTTGTTGCACTTGGTTTTATCTTCCAGGTGGTCTTTGCCATCGGTTTTGCGATCATTCAATTTGTCGCCATATTCTGGTTCATGTCCCAGACTCGCGTGGAAGTCATCCGCCCGGGCGACCCCAAGCAGATCACTTTCGACGATTACAAAGGTCAGCCCAACCTGTTGAAGATGGTGCGCCAGTGGATCTACCTGCTTTCAGACCGCGAACAATTCCAAAAAATGGGTGGGCAATTTATCACAGGCTTGCTATTGTACGGAGAACCAGGCACGGGTAAGACGCTTCTGGCGAAAGCCATGGCTGGTGAGGCGGGAATCGCTTTTATTTCCATCGAAGGGTCCGGTTTCCGCGGCATGTTCTGGGGTGTGGATGTCCTGCGTATGATCCAGTTTGTGGGGCGTGCACGTAAATTAGCGCGTGAATATGGTGCGTGTATCGCCTATATTGATGAGATCGATGCTGTTGGTATGTCTCGAGGAAGTGTGATGGGTGGTGGGCAAATGATGGGTGGAATGATGGGCATGGGTGCAGGGTCCGGTGCGCTCACCCGTCTGCTTTATGAAATGGACGGCATCGGGACCTTGACCACATGGGAAAAACTCCGGGCGCGTATCTATCAGGTATTCAAGAAAAAGGTGCCCGTCCGCAACTGGCATGTGATGTTCATGGGTTCCACCAATCGCCCGGATGTGCTCGACCCCGCATTGGTTCGACCGGGGCGCTTTGACAGGAAAATAGCAGTCGGGCTGCCTGACCGTGGCGGACGAAGAGAGATCGTTAAATATTACCTAAGCAAGATCAAGCATGACGAAACTGTGGATATCGAGGCCCTGGTGAGCGATACCTCATGGGCGACTCCTGCGCGCATCATGTCCGCTGTCACAAAGGATGCCGTTCGATTGGCACTGTTCGACGGGCGCGACAGGATTTCGCAGCGCGATATTGAACTGGCATTTCAGGAGCAGGCGATTGGTCTTGAGAACCCCATCGAGGAGATGGAGGAGGATCAGCGCCGGCAAGTTGCTTATCACGAAGCCGGGCATGCTGTTGCACAATATCATCTTCGCCCGGATGAGCGAATTGTCCGGGTAAGCATCATCCGCCGGGCGGATGCTCTCGGTTATGTTCTGCCGGTTTCCAACTTTGACGTATATGCCATGCCGCTGCGGCGTTTTGTTGCGGACATCATGGTTTCGATGGCAGGGCATGTCGCCACAAAAGTGTTTTTTGGGGAATACTGGACGGGTGCAACAGGTGACTTCCAGAACGTCCGCGCGAGACTTTGGCAGTTGGCGCATTATGGCTATTTCGGGCCGCCCATTACGGATGGATTGAGTATGGGCGCAGATGTTTCGAATGGACGTGGAAAGATCGTCGAAAAATTCTGGCAGCAATTGGAAGACCAGACGGAGCATCTGCTGCGCGCACATTCAGTTGAGGTGGAGGCGGTGGCGCAAGCTTTGCTCGAACGCGGAGATTTATCCGGCAGGGAATGCGTGGAGGTCATTCGCAAAGCGGCAGGCTTGGAAGACCCCACAAACCAACCTGACCCGGAGAAAATACTTAACGGTATCGTTAGCGAGGTGACCAGGGCAAAGCCGGCGGCAGGTACTAAAACAAAATAGAATCTAAAACTCTCACGGTAGGATTATCGTGAGAGTTTTTTTATGCGTTTATACTGGTTATATCATCCGCAAAATACCTTGCCGAATATTTTTTGAAATCATATCATTTCCACGACCAAGCCGCGTACGAGCCTTCCACCAGCATGCGTGGCTTGGTAATGCCCGATGAGGGGACGATTGCAATACCCGGTGTGCCGTTGTTATCGATGAATGAGATGACCAGGTTATTGCTGTCAGGTGACCAGATGGTGGTGGATTGATGGTATTGGTCGATGTAAGGAATGATGGCGAGAAATCCCTCTGTCGGCTGGAAGGAAGCGATTAGGCGGCTTTCCTTGCTGGCAACTTCGAGGATGTTAAGCTGGAAGTACAGGGTTTGATCGGACGTTTCGTCAGCCTGGGCAAGTACGGGTACGAAATAAGCGATTTCCAAGGCATCTGGCGACCAGAAGTAGGCGAAGACTTTTTCATCTATCACGATCTCTTCGTCGCTCTCTGTGTTTGCGACATGCAGAGGCCCCAACGCTCCAGGGTTCATTTTTTCGTCGCCAGCAATATAGGCAAACTGTTTTCCGTTCGATGCCCAGGCAAAAGAGACATTGAGATCGAATTCCGCGACAGTCTTGATGGATGAACCTGTCGAGTCGGTCAGGATAAGTTGTTGATTTTTGTTTTCAGTCACTTTCGTCAGCAGGATAAAATTTCCATCGGGGGACCAGGCTGGGGCTTGGAATGAAGCGGGAGAATCTGGGGTAACGAATTCCGTCACATCACCATCCACATTGAGATAAGAGATCTGGTTCACAGCATCCTGATTGCCGCCATTCTTGTGGACGATCATGGTCGAGCCGTCAGGAGCCCAGGACCAATAGAACGGGCTGCCTGTATCCAACACGCGCGGTTCACCCCCATCAAGAGGAATGCTGAGAAGGGCAAGGGTTTGTTGGGAGGGAGTTGTGGTTAAAGCAGTGAGCGTTTGCCCATTTGGCGACCAATAAAGATAAATGGGAAACAGGTTTTGACTCGAATACACACTGTGGCTTGATTCGCCTTCTGTATCTGCAATGATTATTTCTGTGGTTAATTCACTGGCGCCGGTCTGTTCCAAACGAACAAAGGCAAGCTCATTTCCGGCCGGCGACCAGGTTGGAGCCTGGTATAAGATCGACCCTGCGGTTTCAGTGGTGAGGTCCGTCGTGACCGGATACGTATTGGTCGCACCTTGATCGGTAATGTAAATGTTGCCGTCGTTCCCGATGTATGCAACAGAACCGGATTTTCGTTCAAAAAACTTCAGTGCAGGACTTTGTGGAATTTGAATATCTCCCGGTGCGCATGCAACAACGATAAAGGCAATGATTAACGAAAAAAATTTTTTCATTCTTGTACCTCCAGTGATTGGATGGCTTCTTCGATGACAGGGTCCTGACCTACGATGATCTCGTCCCAACCCGCATCCACCCGGACCTCGGGATTCAGCCCTTCGATACCGAGGCTGTCGCTGCCACCCACGCGGAAGGATGCGGTGGCGATATAAAGTTGTCCGCCATTTGGTAGTACAAAACCTGTCAGCGATTCGATGCTGCCCGTCGTCTTTGAACCGATCACGGACCCACGGTCGCCTTCCTGTACAGCTGCAGCAAAGATTTCCGATGCGCCACTGGTATTTTCGCCGACCAACACTACCAATGGAATTTTCTGTGAACCGAACAGGTCTTGTCCCTGTACGGAAAGCGTTTGTTCCTTCGCGAGTGAATAGGCACCGATATCAACTCCGTCGAGGAAGAGTGTGAGCATATCCTCCAGTGGGAAGTTGGAATTTGTTCCAGCGATGCGCAGGTCGAGAACGAGCCCCTTGAATTCACCTTCATTCGAGAGATCTTCGAGCGCTGTGACGATTTCATCAATAAGGGTCGGGCTGCCCACCGTCGGCAGGCGGATATATCCAATATCTGAATTGGGTAATTTTTCGACAACAAGTTTTCCAATTCCATTGATCGTTGCGCGGGTAAGGGTGACATCACGGTTTGCCTTGCCCGGGGTTTTAATCGTCAGTACAACTTTGGTGCCAGGTTCACCACGGACGCGCAGCACTACGTCTGCGCCTTCCTCCAAGAGGACAGGGGTACCATCTACAGCGTAAATGCTATCGTGGGCTTTTAACCCGGCTGTCTCTGCGGGGGAACCTTCAATGACATCCAGGATCACTACGTGAGGTTTGTCCTCGGCTTGAAAACTTACAAATGCTCCTATGCCGCCATAACCCACAGTGTTGGTCGCTATATCTGAATCGATCCGTTCCTGGCGCGTGACATAAAGAATATCACCCCGGGGGAATTCGTTCGTAAAGTCCTCCATGAATGAGGTGAATTCAGCTTCGCTCAATCCTTTGTCGATCTGTTTCTGGTATTTCTCCTGAAGGGATGCCAGGTCCACCGCCCCGGACTTGGAGTGAATATAAGTTGTTTGAATTAAATCGATTGACTGTAGGAGGACGCCTGTCTGCCTCTCCGCCTCGCTTAATTGCGGACCAAGCGGGATGGTAATTTCATCGGGTTCGTCTCCCATAGAAGGCGAACCTATACAACCGGCAGGCATCAATGCTATCATGACGAGTCCAGTTGTAGCTACGATATTGATTATTTTCATACGTCTCTCCTTCCGATGCAATTCAGACACCGGCTGGGCTTTTCCCCTTACGGAATTCATTTTTTCACTTTCCGGATATGCTTTGGGTTGAAGACCGAAATCTCAGATGTCTTCAGGATGGATTGGGCAGCGGGTTCCAATTGCACCCAATAAAAACATCGGTGTTCTGAATATGGTTCGATGCGAACTACAGTGCCGGTATACCAACCTGATACTTCCCCAAACTTTTCATCCAGATGGATCTCGACCCTATCGCCGATGTTGATGCCATTCATGAAGTCTTCCGCGAGGTGAGCCAAAGCAGGGCGAGCCCAAGCACAGCAGTGATCGTACCGTTGACTGCCCACTGCGGGTCTCCACTCATGAAGCTTCCCGGCAAAATGCCTACCCCTTGAAATATCCATACCAGACCGGAAACGATAAGAAGGATGGCGATGACTTTTGTTGTGTTCTTGAGCATGGCTGTTCCTAATATAATAAAAATATGGACTCGTAGAGATGTTAATTGGAAGTCTCAAAAGGAGCAAGTTGTAGCTTCTTTGATGAATTTGGAAAACTCCCTGCCGCTGCGACAGGGAGTTGGCTGATCTAATCTTAACCGGTTATGGATTTGGCGTGCCCTCGACAGCGACTCCGACCCAGGTAAAGACTCGCTTATCGCTTGATGCACCTGAGGCGATCCAGATGGGCTGACCCTGATCGTCCACTCCGGATTGCAAAACTGGGATAACCCACCAGCGCAAGACATGTGCCACGTTGTCTTTTGGGCGGAAACTTGTCGGCACGATGTATTTTGTGTCCGTGACGTAGTCGGTGATGCGGCGGGTCTGGCTTGCGGTCACATCTTCGACAACCACCTGATAGGCTTCGCCAGAGCGGAGCACACCTACGGAAGCCCATTGTAAAGTGACCACATCATTTGCCAGGGTAAAGGCAGCGCCGTCAGCAGGCAGGAGAAGGTTTGGGGCGGGGTAGGGAGGCGGCAGAGTTGCTGTCGGTGTTGGCTGGTTAGGATCCGGCGCCCGGGCGCAAAGCGGAATTAAGATCGTCTGCCCGAGGAAAACATTATCGGTTGTGAGACCGTTGAACTCCTTGATGGCGCTCATTGGTACTGCGTAGTTGGCGGCTATGCTCGAAAGCGTGTCGTTCTCCTGCACTGTGATCTGTACGGTCTCGCAAGAAATACGGGTCGCTTCTGCAGGGAGGGGAGTATTCGTTGCCGGGGGCGGGACTGTTGGTGTCGGGTAGGGTATCTTCAACACCTGACCGACCGAGATCGGACAACTGGAAGGAAGGTTGTTCAATACGATGATGCTTTGAACTGAGATATTGAAGTTAAATGCGATCTGTGAGCAAGACCCATCTGAAGCTGAGACCGTGTATTCAAAAGGCGGCTGGAGTGTCGGTGTTGGTGTATCAGTGGCAGGGTTCGTGACCGTAGGCGTCAGGGATGCTGTCGGAGTCTCCGTCGGTGTTCCTGTTTCTCCGGCTGCAAAAGACTGCGGATCCTTCGGCACCAGTGCGAAAGTCAGCCCAGCGGCGACTGCAATCACAGCTAGGAGTGAGCCGACCGCAACCGGTAAGCTGAGCGTTACCTGCGGCAGTCGGGTCGCCTGAACAGAGCGTTCAGTTTTCTTTGCAGCTTTTACCTCGGTTTGGACGGTGAACTCCGTCCCGCAGACAAGACAACGCACAGCGTTTTCGCTGAGGCGCGTTCCGCAAGTGGGGCATACCTTCGTTTTGCTATGAGATGATTCTTGAGTCATACGGGCGGGGATTATACCATCATACAACCTTGCGATTTTTCGACGATTGGGCGGTGATTTGCAATTATTCTGCGCCGGGCTTGGGCTTGGTTGTGACCAGTACCTTGTCTACGCGGCGGCCATCCATATCTATGACCTCGAAGCGCAGGTTGCCCCATTCAAATTGATCGGTGGTTTGGGGCAGTTTTCCGAGTGAGGTCATGATGAACCCACTCAGGGTTTCGTATTCGTCTTCGTGTGGAAGTTCATTCAGATTAAAGATTTCTTTGAACTCATCCACTTCCAGCATGCCATCGAGAAGCCAGGAACCATCCTGCCTTTGGGTGGCTTGTGGTTCGTCGCCGGCAAGTTCACCGACGATCTCTTCAAGAATATCATTAATGGTCAGGATACCCTGAACACCGCCAAATTCATCCACAACCAGAAGCATTTCCGCATCGTTCTTCTTCAAAACTTCGAGCGCGCGCGAGGCGAGCATGGTTTCCGGGATGAAATGTGGCGGTTTTGCAAGAGCTTTTAGATCGATTTCTTTTGCCGATAATGTGCTGACCAATAAGTCGCGCGATTTTACAATTCCGACGATGGTCTCAAGCGAATCCTGGCGGACAGGGAAGCGTGAATAAGGGCTGCCTCCTATTTTGTCGAGAATTTCTTCAGGCGTATCACTGACGTCCAGCCAAACGATCTCGGTACGCGGGGTCATAACGGAATAAACACGCGTATCACCCAGGCTGAAGATGCCTTCGACCATATCCTGTTCGGCTTCTTCGAAGATTCCCGCCTGGGTACCCTGATCGATAAGTACCTGTAACTCCTCCTCGGTGATTGGAGGCTCATTGCTCGGTTTGATTCCAAAAAGGGTCAGGACGAATTCTGTCGCCCCGCTCATCAATTTGATCAGAGGGGAGAATACCTTTGAAATGAAGATCATCGGTCCCGAAATTACATTTGCGATCAACTCGGGCTTGTGAATCCCAAGCCGTTTTGGCACAAGTTCTCCCAGCCAGATCGTCAGGATGGTTATTGTAACTACCACGATTCCCAGTGAGATCGATTCACTGTATTCGCCTACATAAGGTATACCCTGAAATATCAAAGATAATGATTCGGAAATGGTTACGCCCCCGACCGCGCCTGCCAATACGCCGATCAGTGTAATTCCGATCTGGATCGTGGAAAGAAAAATATTGGGGGTCTTCAATAAATCCAGGGTGGCTGAAGCGGACTTGTCCCCGTCGTTCGCAAGTTGTTGGAGTCTTGCTTTTCGCGATGCGAGCAGGGCGGCTTCGGACATTGCCAGGATTCCATTAATTAGAATCAGCAGAAAGATGATGAGGATTTCACTACTAATGCTCATATGTTCTTATAGATTTTTGTGGTGGAAAATGAGAGAAAGCCCGGACACGGGCGGATGGTAAGGTTTCAATTGAATTTCGGAAACGGGGGGATGCGAGTCTGGTTCTGTTGGAGTTTCGGACATGTTTGATCTTGCTTGAGCGTTAACCTTATTGTACCCGAAGAATCAACCAATCGAAGAATTCTTTTGCACCCATGGTATTGGATCGCATTTTTTGCGATTCTCCGGAGCGATGGATCTCGAGTCCTTTTGCGACGGCTCCTGGCATGACGGCGCGAAACTCATCGAAAAATTTACTGGCAAGTATCACTTCACCCCGGGTGGAGAGTACCCATTCGGTATGCAATGCGACCAGGGCGTTTTCCAAACAGTCGTTCTCAGGAGGGTAAACTTTGAACGGCTTCCTGCTTAGATAGGGTGTTGTTCCCAAAAGGTTCGTACTGCCTGCCCAAGGATCACGTGCTGCATAATACAGCGTCTTGATGTCCGACATGTATACGGCTCCCATGCATAACGGACAGGGCTCCATTGTTGTAAACAACGCGGCATGCCGGGACTCTTCATAGGAGAGCTTTACAGCCAGCAATGCATTTATTTCGGCGTGTGCCATTTCGTTGTTGCAGACCTGCCCTGATGGGGCGGATTTTTCCAAGATCCGGTTCCTGCCGCGTGAAACGATATTCCCACCCGCATCCATGACAACCGCTCCAATTGGAACGGTTCCACTTTTATAGGCTTCCCATGCCATTTCCAGTGCTGCCTGCCAGGGCGGCGATAGTGACTCCCACATGGATTCACTTGCCCTTATTCTTGAGTCGATCTTCAAGCTTGTTCAAACGTTTGTTCAGCCTGGCAATTCCACGGGTTACGATCAAAGGGATAATGATCGCCAGGGATATCAGCACACACGTAACTACCAACTCAAGGACACCGATGCGAAACATGATTAACTTATCTCGACGCCTGCGCCTGGCCGCACGTTGCCTACTACCCAAAAGGGTTGCCCAACTTCCTTAGCGCGGCCCTCGAACGCGGATAACCGGTCTTGTTGCAGACTGAATAACAACCCGCCGCTGGTTTGGGGGTCGAATAACAGCATTTCTGAGGGTTCGTCCAGGTTGAGGAAGGAAACACTCTTATTGAAATACGCCTTATTATCGAAAGCGCCTCCGGGGAAGAAGCCTTTCTGTGCGTACCCTCGTGCGCCGCTTAAAAAGGGAATTGTGGAAAAATCGATATGAAGTGAAACGCCAGATGCTTCCGCCAATTCTGTTGCATGGCCAAGAAATCCGAAACCGGTGATATCCGTCCCGCCGCGGACCCCGAATTCCGTAGCCAATTGACCAGATTTATTGTTCAGTCGCGACATCCACCCTATGGCTTCCTCAATATGGGCATCTTCAGCCTGTTCCTGCTTAAGTGCAGTCGTAGTCACGCCGAAGCCAAGCGGTTTGGTCAATATAAGGATTTCTCCGGTTCTTAACCCTTTTTTACTGATAACCCTATCAGGATGTACAAAGCCGAGGGCGACCAAACCAAATTTTGGCTCTTTATCCTTAACTGTATGTCCACCAACCACAACGACGCCAGCCTCGCGAGCTTTTTCAGCGCCGCCTCGTAGAATCTCACTCGATATCTCTGGAGGGAGGTTATCTGGTAACGCCGCAATGTTCAGCGCAAGGAAAGGTTTGCCTCCCATTGCATAAATATCCGAAAGGCTGTTGGCGGCGGCGATGGCGCCATACTCATACGGTGTATCCACAACCGGCGTGAAGAAATCCGTGGTGACGACAATGGCTTGTTCATCGCTTAAACGCCAAACTGCCGCATCGTCCGGTGAATCAAGACCGATCAACAGGTCGGGGTACGAGGCGGGATTGAAAGTATCTTTGACAGGGCGCAGAACCTGCGCCAGCACATCCGCGCTGAGTTTCGATGCTCAGCCAGCGCAGGTGGAGAGTGTCGTCAGTCGGATTTCACGTCCGGTTTGTGGAATGGGCATAGTTAGTAAATAATACCTGACAGGTTCAAGTTACCTGTCAGGTTCAAAATTCTTTTTTACTGTCCCACCGCGGAACCGGGCAGGGGCAGAATGAACTGTTGACCGCTCGGCACGAAAATGGTTTGGACATTTGGTGCAAGTGTGGTCACGTATTGATATTGGATCAATTCTGGAGTCAGCGATGCGGCGATGGTTCGATTCGCTTCCGCCTGGGCTTGCGCCTGGATCAAGAGTGCTTCCGCTTCACCTTTCGCAGCAATGACCTGGGCATCTGCCTGGCCGCGGGCGACCTCACGAGCCTGTTCAGCTTCCTGCTTTTTCTGTTCCACAACAAAAGCAGCCTGCTGGGCTTGTTGTTCGGCAATCTGCTTTTGTTCGACGGCCGCCGCGTATTCTTCGCTGAACCGAATATTGCGCAGGACGAAGTCGCGCAAGATCAGGTTGTTCTCACTAAAGATGTTCAACAACTGATCGGTGATCAACTGCTCCATTTCAGCACGTTTGGTACTGACGATTTCTTCCACTCCGTACTGCGAAGCCACTTCACGGATGACACCACGTGCCTGTGTGCGCACTAATTGGTCTTCATAGTCAAAACGCCAGGTCGAATAAAGTTGAACGACCTTCGAGGGATCTACTGCGTACAGAACCGATGCATCGATGAAAACCTGCTGTCCATCCTTGGTGCGGACCTGGATGGAATCATCGCCGGTGACCGCGCCTTCATCAGGTGTTGACGACATCGTATAATTTTGATTAACTTTTGGGTAGCGTTCCACCCGTTCAGCGAAGGGAATGATCCAATGTAAACCGGATTGCAACGGGTCGGGACGAATACCGCCTTCACCTAATACGGTAACAACCACTGCGAGTTCATCAGGCTCGATGAATACAATCCCCGCCCCGATGGTTGTCAGCAATAAAGCGGACACAACCAAAACGATCGCCGCCGTGCTTAAACCACCCACGGGTTGCTTGCGGCTTGCGCGGACCGAGATCGCCACGATAATCCCTATAAAGCCGATCCATGCAAACGAAGCAATGCCTTGAAGCAAATTTGAAATATTCATGGTTCCTCCAGATATATAGGGAAAATTATAACCGCCTTGTCCATGCAGCCGAAGCATGTTAAGATTTTTCCAATGAAGAAAACGATAGGCAAAGTGGAAGAAATATATTTGGATGGCTCCATTCGCATTGTTTGCCCGCCCGAATCGATTCCTTCACCCGGACAGTACCTTCAAGCCCATGCGCACGGCTCAGACTCGCCTGTAGCTGTTTCTTTGTTCCCAAGTCTTGTCGCCCCGAACGGATTTCGCTCTGGACCCATTAACCACGCTAAATGGAGACCTGGTGATGCGCTTCATCTGCATGGACCGTTCGGGCGTGGATTCACCCTCTCACTTTCTGCAAGAAGGGTTTTACTTGTTTCGTTTGATGCCCCCCCATTTCACATGCTGGGGCTTATCTCCCAGGCGTTGGCGCAACAGGCGGAGGTGGTGATGGTGTGCGACTTCGGAATTGAAAATTTGCCTGAAGTTGTCGAGGTCCAACCCTTAAGATCCCTGCCAGAAGTTTTTTCCTGGGCGGATTATGCTGCGATGGATGTTGATAGGGCGAATCTGGATCAGTTGAAGGTAAGCCTTGCAGGGTTGGATCAGGCATCAGTGCGGATCGAAGCGCAGGTTCTTCTTCGCTCACCGATGCCCTGCGCAGGTTTAGCCGATTGCGGAGTGTGTGCGTATACCTCCCCGCAGGGTTGGCAGATGATATGTAAAAATGGTCCCGTTTTTGACCTGGGGAAATTGTTATGATCGGGTTCCGCGGTACTAGTACCAGATGCGGAATGAAGTTGTCGTCTTGGCTTCAAGCCCGTTGTAAGTACAGGTTATTTCTGTGTATATCAGGCTGCCATAAGGTTGGTTATTGAATGCCAGCCCAATGACGCCGACACCATTTGTGTCGCTGGTCAGGTTGGTCGAATCTTTCGCGCCATTGGGCCAGTTGACGATGGCTGTACAGGCTGCACCGGATACGGGTTGCATATTCTGATCCTGCACGATGACAAAGAAGGATTGATTGTCTGTGGCAAGAGTGACGGCTTTCAAAACAAAGGCGCGGACGCGGATCTCTGTAATGACGCGCGGCTCGTCATCGTTGGGGTTCACGGGTAAGAGAAGCCCGGGGTCTTCCCCCAGCTTATCGAAGTAGGCACGACCAAGGTCGGATATGACCACGCGTGCACCTTCAGGCTTCCATGGCTGCCACTCAAGCCTAGCCCGTTCGAAATATTGGACGATCTTGTTTTCGTGATATTCGAAGGCGGAGATGGGATAGCCGAACTGGGTCACCCCTCCATTTGCATCGAAGAAATCGAGGAAGGCAAAGCAGACCGAGTACCCTGTCTCAATGTAAGTACGGCATGAGAATGAATTCCCAACGTTTAGGGCGCCCACGGGGATGTACGTTTCGCGCCCAAGCATGGTCAGTGTTACACGCTGACCTTCAGGCTGGTCGGTGTAAAGTTCGAATCGAGCCCGTTGGAAGTATTGCACGGTCTTTCCGTCCCGGCTGGGGATTTGCTCAGTGATGGGGTAGCCATAGATGTACTCTGCTGAAGGGTTATTTTCATAGAAAGCGAGAAATTCACCGCTGACATTGTGCCCAGTTTCACTGAAATACCTGGAATCTGAAGTCTGGGCATAAACGGAAGTCCCTGCGGGAATGAGTAAGGTCAAAGAGGTAAGAAGCAGGAATAACTTCCGCATGTGTATCACCGATTTCATTATACACAGAAACATCCCCCAGTACATTACAAACGGTTATCTTGACAAAAATACTGGTTTTCCCCGATATTCCAAAAGCGATTGAATGATGCGTTCGGCAGCATGTCCATCTCCGAAGGGATTGGTTGCATGCGCCATCGCTTCGTAAGCGCTTGAGTTGTCTAACAATCGATTCGCTTCGGATACGATCCGTTCAGTGTTTGTTCCTGTTAGTTTGAGCACTCCCGCTTGAACCCCCTCTGGTCGTTCGGTGACATCCCGCAAAACTAGGGTGGGCACCCCAAAAGTTGGCGCTTCCTCCTGTATGCCTCCAGAGTCAGTGAGGATAAGATGGGCATTTTTCATTATCTGAACCAGTGGAAGATAGTCCTGGGGTGGGAGCAGGGTGATGTGTGCCACATCCTTGAGGAGGCGGTAGACTGGCTCCTGAACGTTGGGATTCAGGTGGACCGGGTAAACGATCTCTACATCCCCGCGATTTGCGAGCTGAACCAATGCCTGGCAGATATTATCCATTGGTTCGCCGAAGTTCTCGCGTCTATGAGCGGTAACGAGGATTAATCGTCGGGGAGTTGCAATTTGGCGTAGTTGGCTGTTCCCCGTGTTTAAACCCAATCGCTTTAGTAACTCCTGAATTTCTTCCAGCTCCTCTTCCTGGATGACTAAATTAAGCGCATCAATGACAGTATTCCCGGTAACGTGGATGGAACTCTCATCTACACCTTCCCGGAGCAGATTTCCTTTTGACCATTCAGTTGGGGCGAAGTGCATGTCTGCGGTTACGGTGGCGAGCCGCCTGTTGATCTCTTCGGGGAAGGGATGCCACTTGTTTCCGGTGCGGAGTCCCGCTTCCATGTGACCAAATTTGATCTTCCGGTAAAATGCCAGAAGGGAGGTTGTGACGACAGTGGTTGTGTCTCCCACTGCCAGCACCCAATCTGGATTGAAATCTGCAAGGATGGGGTCAAGGTGGGTAAAGATGCCGGCGCTGACTTGAGCCATGGTTTGATCCTCGCGCATCAAATTCAGATCGTAATTCGGTGTTATTTTGAACAGGTCAAGTACCTGGTCGAGCATTTGACGGTGTTGGGCGGTAACGCATACCCGGGCTTCGACCTTTGGTGTGTCTGCAAGCCGTAAAATGACCGGAGCCATTTTGACTGCTTCAGGCCGGGTGCCAAAAATAGTAAGGATCCTCATGATGCCTTTTTGGGATGATCTGCCAACTCTTTTCCCGAGCCAAGCTTCACGACTTGGAAACCTGCTTTCTGCCATTCTGGTGAATTCCATCCGTTGACCGTATCGATGGCAACCCGGGCATTCGTCTTCTGTGCAAGCAAATCAGGATTTAACTCTTTAAATTGGGAGTGATTGACGAGCAGAAGTAAGGCATCGGCATTTTGAACGGCATCATCAAGGGTGGATGCAATTATTATGCCTGGTAGATTTGCCTCCGGTTTGAAAGGTTCACATGCGAGCACTTCTGCGCCTTCTTTTTGCAACAGGTAAACAACTTCAGTGGCAGGGCTTTCACGCAAATCGTCCACATCGGGTTTGTAAGTAAGCCCCAATGCGGCGATTTTTTTTCCTTTCAAATTTCCAATCGCAGATTTGACCACTTCCACGACAAAACCCGGTTGGGCATCGTTGACTTTACGCGAGTGGTAAATGAGAGGTGTCAATTCCGGGGCAGCTTCCACAAAGAACCACGGATCGACACTGATGCAATGCCCGCCCACGCCGGGACCCGGGTTGAGAATCTTCACTCGCGGGTGAAGATTGGCTATTGGAATGGCTTCCCATACATCCACGCCGAATTTATCGGCTAGGCGGGAGAATTCATTTGCGATGGCAATGTTGACATCGCGGTAGGTATTCTCCATTAGCTTAACCATCTCTGCCGTAGTTGCGTCAGTTTGGATGATCTGTCCCTTGACGAATGTGGAATACAAAGCTGCACCTGCCTGTGCAGATTCAGGAGTCACACCACCTATGACACGGGAATTTTCGATCAATTCGTGCAGGATCTGTCCGGGAAGGACTCGTTCCGGCGAGTAACATAGATGGAAGTCGACCCCAGCTTTCAGCGAAGATTTTTGCAAAATGGGGGCAATCAGATCGATGGTCGTGCGAGGCGGCGAAGTCGATTCAAGGATGACCAGATTTCCCTTCCTTAGGAACGGAAGGATTGATTCTGTTGCCGAGATCACGGCGCGCATATCAGCCAGTTTGTAGGTAGCGCCGTGGTAATTCTCCGTTTCGTTGTGTTTGAAAGGAGTGGGCACGGCGATGATGAATGCATCTGCTTCTTCTGGCTTGATCGAGGCTTTGAACCTGCCGCTTCGGTGTGCCTCAAGAAACGCTTCGCGCAAGCCTGGTTCGTGGATGTGTATCTCCCCATGTTTGAGGGTTTCGATGATCTCCGGCTGGATATCCACCCCGAGTACGTTCAGCCCATGGGCTGCAAGTGTGGAGGCAGTCGGAAGCCCGATGTATCCAAGCCCGATAACGCATATCTTTTCGAATTTCACTTGTTCTCCTGTATCAGTTATGTCGCCCCATTATACAACCCACCGCAAAATCAAGTCTGCAACGTAAAGACGAGCTGACCGTAAATCACATTGGTCATCCTGTTGTATAATTAATCGGAGGTAATATGGATTTTCTACTCGATCCAAATGTTGCATACCTAATCCTGCTTGGAGGCATTCTCCTCGGTTTGTTGGCAATCGTCACACCAGGGACTGGACTGCTGGAGGTTGGGGCGTTCGTGTGCATTGTACTGGCGGGATACGCTGTGTACAACCTCTCGGTCAATTGGTGGGCACTGCTTATATTGGTGGCAAGTTTAGTGCCTTTTATTTATGCAGTTCAGAGACCGAAGCGTGAGGCTTACCTTGCGCTTTCCATTTTCTTATTGGTGGCGGGATCGGTTTTCCTCTTTGCCGTGGATGGATGGAAACCAGCTGTCAACCCATTGGTTGCCTTGCTTTCATCAGGGTTATTGACAGCTTTCATTTGGATCGTTGTGCGTAAGACGGTGCAGGCTGCTTCTGCCCGGCCCACCCATGACCTTGAATTACTGGTCGGACAGATCGGCGAAGCCCGTACACCGATCCACGATGATGGGAGCGTCTATGTGGGTGGGGAGTTGTGGTCAGCGCGAAGTGGGAGCCAGATCCCGGCCGGGAGCCATATCCGTGTCGTACGTCGCGAGGGTTTTGTCCTCGTGGTTGAGAAAGAAAAGTCAGAATAAATCAGATATTTTCAAAAAGGAGTGAAACATGAGTAGTTTTTTTGGTGGCACATTGTTCTGTATTATCGGTGGCGTTCTTCTCGTTGGCTTTATTTTTCTTGCCAATGCGATTCGCATCGTGCCGGAATACCAAAGGCTGGTCGTCTTCCGACTCGGTCGCAGTATTGGAACCAAGGGACCTGGTATCGTCCTGTTGATCCCCGTCATCGATCGTGCTGTCAAAGTGGACCTTCGCGAACAGGTTCGTGAAGTACCGCATCAGACCTCGATCACAAAGGATAATGCGCCGATCTCGATCGATTTCCTTTGGTATTTTCAGGTCCTTGACCCAGCCCAGTCAGTTTTACAGGTTAGCAATTTCGAATCTGCCGCGGCTGGTATCGCCGGACCCAGTCTGCGTTCAGTGATCGGCGGTATGTCACTGGACGAAGTACTTTCTGAACGCGAACACATAAATATGGCGATGCGCTCCAAACTTGATGAATCGACCGAAAAGTGGGGCGTGAAGGTGACCAAGGTCGAAATTCGTGAGATCATTCCGCCGCGCGACGTGCAGGATGCGATGAACCGTCAGATGTCAGCGGAGCGCATCCGCCGCGCTGTGGTGACCGAGTCAACCGGTACCCGCGAGGCTGCGATCAACGTGGCTGAAGGTGAAAAGCAGTCGAACATTTTGCGCGCGGAAGGTCAGAGGCAGTCTGCCATTCTTGCGGCCGAAGGCGAGAAGCAAGCGCAATTGCTGCGGGCTGAGGGTTTTGCCCAAGCCCTTGAAGCGATCTTCAATGCAGCGAAAACTGTAGACCAGAAGACGATGACACTTCAATACTTCGAGACTTTGAAGTCGATTGGCATGAGCCCGTCCACCAAATACATCTTCCCGATGGAGTTTACAAGCATGCTCGATAACTTCCTCGGCAAAGACATGAAGAAGTAGCCAGACCTGTCTTTGACAGGATGAATGAAAAGTAGAAAGTGGAAATAAAAAATTCCGCTTTCTACTTTTTTGTTGATACAATTTCTGTCGATGGATATCGTCACTGCCAATATTTTTGACATTACTGCGCTGAGAAAACTGGAGCGGGAAAGCTTCGACCGGGATGCCTGGCCCCTATTGGATCTGATGGCAGTTTTGACGTTTCCCGAAGTTGTGCGCCTCAAAGCGGTGGAGGATGGTCAAATGGTGGGTTTTGTAGCCGGTGACCCGCGTCCGCGCGATGGCTGGGGTTGGATCGCAACCATCGCTGTGGACCCACGCTTTCGACGTCGTGGGTTCGCGACGGCACTTCTTCGGGAGTGCGAAAATAAGCTTGGTGTACCGAAGTCCCGATTGACGGTGCGGGTCTCGAACGATCCGGCGATCCGCATGTATGAGCAGGAGGGATATGCCGTCATCGATGTCTGGAAGGGATATTACAACGATGGGGAGGATGCCATGGTGATGGAGAAGTCCTTATGAACGAAACGCGAAAACGCCAGATGGAATTCGAAGCCCTGAGGGGTTTGTCAATCATCCTGCTGCTCACATTGCATAGTGAGATCTACGACCCCATTGTATTTGGTGAAACTCTGAAACATATCGGATTCTTTGTGGCGTCCTTCCTGCTCGGGTCGTTCTTCTTTCTTGCAGGGTATTTTACAGAGGCTTCCATCCGAAAGCCTGGACAAAATCTTTTTCGGTTTGTGTGGTCGAAGTTTGTACGCATCTATCCCCCGTATTGGATCGCGGTCCTGCTATTTGTGTATTACCTAGGATTTTCCCTAAAGCGGACCGATATGGCGGTCTATGCCATGAATCTGCAGGCTGTTTTTTCGCCTGTCTTCGTCAAGCAATTGCTGACTCTCTGGTATATCAGCATGCTCGTCGTTTTTTACATCATTTTTGGTCTGATGATGTTTGCTTTTCGCTCAAATCTCAACCTTGCGATCGCATCCACCCTGGTTTATGTGGTTGCCTATTTTGCGAATGACATGTGGGGTTTTTTTGACCCGCGGTTCTTTCAATATTATTTTATATTTCTCGTTGGCGTTTATCTTTACCGGTTTAGCGGACTGCAAGAAAGCCTGTTCCGATTGAATCCATTTGTCAAGATCGTGCTGGGTATCATCAGCTTGTTTCCGCTCCAATGGATATTGGAATATTCAAAGACAGAGGGCGTCGTTTATCTTGTTGCAGTGGATTTTTTCATCCTTGCCTGGATATTGCTCCTGCTGACCCTCTTCAGGACAAGGATAGGAAACTGGCGAATCTGGCTCTGGCTCTCAACCGCTTCATATTTCACCTATCTCTTTCATCGCCCTCTCTGGCGCTTGATCGATTCGCTCTTTGGATTGGAGCCAGGAATGGCCATTGTGTATGTTCATTTGACGATTGGGGCGGTCCTGGCATTGGTCCTGGGTTATTTCCTCCAGCGCGGGTACGACCGCCTGCTCGCAATTGTCGGCCTGAAATGATGATGCAAGTGTCGAGTTCGTTTCCGTTCATTCCAACGGGTTTATAATCTGCCGATATGCCGAACGACCTGCCGCCGCCCATATGGGTGAACAATACGGATCAATTGGGGAATATGATCGCAGACATCGCATCTCAGACGCGTGTTGCAGTGGACACTGAATCGAACAGTCTGCATGCGTATCGCGAAAAGGTGTGCCTGGTGCAATTTTCCACTTTATTGGCGGATTATATTGTCGACCCCCTCGTATTGAATGATCTTGGCGGGCTCGCTCCTGTTTTCTCCAACCCATCCATCGAAAAGGTTTTCCATGCGTCGGAATACGATCTGATCTGTCTGCGGCGGGATTTTGGATTTGCGTTCTCCAATCTATTCGATACCATGCATGCGGCACGCGTGTTGGGATACCCGGCCGTCGGTCTGGATCGATTGCTGGGCGATAAGTTCGGCATCAAGATCGACAAACGCCACCAAAAAGCGAATTGGGCAGCCCGCCCGTTGACGAAGGAACAGATCCATTACGCACGGCTGGACACGCATTATCTCTTCGACCTGCGCGATAAACTTGAAGCCGAGTTAAGAGAGGCCTCCCGGCTGCATTTTGCCCTCGAAGACTTTGAGCGCGCCTGCCGGATAGAAGAAACCAAACCCCGATCGAATGGTGCATCGTGGGAGCGGTTTGCCGGGCGGAAAGATCTGACGCAACGTGAGTTGACTATCGTTGCCCACCTCTGCCAATTTAGGGACAAGGAAGCCGAACGGTTGGACCGCCCTCCGTATAAAGTCGTCATGGACGATATATTGATCGCTTTGGCAAAGAATCCACCTGAAGAAAAAGTTGACCTTTCTGCTGCGGGACTCTCGGAGAAACAGATTCGCCTATGGGGCGACATGGTTTTTGGTGCGATCCGGCGCGGAATGGAAGCTCCGCTGGTTGAGAAGAAAAAGGATGACCGTAAGAATGATGCGGTCTTGCGGCGGCTCGAGAAACTCAAAGCATGGAGAAAAGAAACGGGGGTGGAGATGAAGGTCGAGTCGGATATCATTCTCCCAAAACCATACCTGACCTTATTATCTGAAAACCCGCCCAACGATATGGCCGGGTTGCAATCCTTGATGAAGGATGCGCCTGCCCGCTTTGAAACTTTTGGCGGTCAGATTCTGAAAACATTAGGAGTAAAAAATGCGAATTAGATTTCATGGTGCGGCTCATACGGTGACGGGAAGCCAGCATTTGCTGGAGATCAATGGCAAACGGCTCTTACTCGACTGCGGCATGTACCAGGGCAAACGCTCGGAGTCATATGAGCGTAACATGAACTTTCGTTATGACCCTGCAAGTGTGGACGCTGTGATCCTTTCTCACGCGCATATCGACCATTCGGGCAACCTTCCAAACCTGGTCAAGCAGGGATACGAAGGCGCCATATGGACGACACACGCCTCCAGGGATATCACCGCAACTATGCTTGCAGACTCGGGGCGCATCCAGGAGTCGGATGCGGAATTCGTCAACAAGAAACGCGCCGAACGCGGGGAGAATCCCATCGAGCCTCTCTACACGGAGCAGGATGCTGAAGCGGCTGCAGGAATGTTGACCGGCGTGGGTTACACTGAAGCGTTTGAGCCGATACCTGGTGTAGTTGTAAGGCTATATGAAGCCGGGCATATCCTGGGGTCAGCTGGTGTTTCGCTCGAGATCGAGGAAAAAGGAAAAAAGATCCACTTCTGGTTTTCAGGGGACATCGGGCGCTTCAAGCTGCCTTTGTTGCGCGACCCTGTCCTTCCAGATCACGCCGATTATATGATCATGGAAAGTACGTATGGCGATAAGAGCCACAGCGACCCTGAACTCGCATTCGTGGAGTTTCAGGATGTGGTTAGAAAGACCATTGAGCGCGGCGGGAAGGTGATCGTGCCCGCCTTTGCCGTGGGGCGTACACAGGAGATCGTCTATCATTTGAATCAGATGATGTTCGAAGGCGATGTGCCGCGCGTGCCCGTATATGTGGATAGCCCGCTGGCGGTGAAAGCTTCAGATATATTCAAGAACCATCTGGAATGTTTCGACGACGAAACGAAGGAGTTTGTGCGCGAATCACGCCACCCCGCACTGGATTTCAAGATGTTGACCTATATCCGGTCGGTCGACGAATCGAAGGCGCTTAACGAACGGACCGACCCAATGGTGATCATCTCTGCGTCGGGCATGGCAGAAACCGGACGGATCGTTCATCACATCAAGAACAATATTGAGAACCCGAAGAACACCATTTGTATTGTCTCGTGGCAGGCACCCGAGACCCTTGGTCGCAGGCTGGCAGACCGCGAGCCCCAAGTGCGCATCTTTGGCGAGGTCTACAAACGCAAATGCGACGTGGCGACCATCGGCGGGTTGTCTGGTCACGC
>CAZYLM010000006.1:0-30666 GCA_964648645.1 uncultured Anaerolinea sp. | reverse complement strand
CTCTGGGATCGAACGTCCGCCTCGTCTATCTGCATGGAGCCTGGGTGCTCACAGCAGAACTAGCCTTTATTGCCGCGGCTCTTTCCGGATTTTTGGGTCTGGCCCTGCGACGTGAACTGTTCCACACTTGGAGTGCAGCGCTTGGCAGAACTGGCGTTGTATTTTGGGTCACCTACCTGCCGTTGTCTCTACTTGCCATGCAAGCCAATTGGAACGGATTATTCCTTGCCGAGCCACGCTTCCGCCTTGCAATGATATTTGCAATTACAGGTGTTCTCCTTCAGGCAGGGTTGTGGATCTTAAACCTGCCATGGTTGACATCTATATCGAACATCCTGTTCATTGTCATTTTGCGCTTCGTATTTGCCACAGCTGAGAACATCATGCACCCGCCCCCGTCTCCCATTTTCAACTCCGGTAACTACATCATCATCGGCTTCTTCATTGCCCTGAATGTATTGACCTTGCTTGCGGCGTATTTTCTTACGCGCATTCTGCTCCGGTTCGGGTCAGCATCCGAGGGTTAGAATTTCATGTCAAGGCTCAAATTATTCACCTATACCGCTGTGCGCGTGGTTCTCAACACCGCACATCGCATGATCTATCCCTTCCTTCCAGTTTTTGCCCGCGGACTCGGAGTGGATATTCAGACGATTTCCGGGTTGATCGCCAACCGTTCCATCGCTGGCGCATTCAGCCCTTTCCTTATTCCCTTTATCGAGCCGCGTGGGCGGAAATTCGGCATGATACTAGGGCTGGTCTGTTTTGTGTTTGGCATGGGGATCGTTGCCATTACCCCGACAGTCACGTCACTTGGCGTCGCGTTGGTCTTCGCTCTTCTCGCCAAGGTACTCTTCGACCCTTCCCTTACCGCCTACATGTCGGACCACACGCCTTATTCCGAACGCGGGAGCTCAGTTGCCATCCTTGAGTTCGCCTGGTCACTGGCTTTTATTTTGGGCATCCCAGCAGTGGGTTGGTTGATATCTCGTTCAGGGTGGTCTGCGCCTTTCATACTTTTGGGAGTTCTCGGGATTGCCGCCATCCTTTATGTTGCACTTACCATAAAGGACTCTCACAAACCTGTATACCATGCAGACGGGATCTTTGGGAATGCAAAACAGATATTCATGTCCCCGGTGACCATGGCGGCGATTTCCATAGGTTTATTGGTTTCTGCTGCGAACGAAGTCGTTAACATCGTCTTTGGCTTGTGGTTGGAGGATTCTTTCCGTTTGCAGATCGCAGCGCTTGGAACTGCTTCAGCCATCATTGGTTTGTCCGAGTTGGGAGGGGAGGGTATGGTTTTTGCCTTGGTTGACCGGTTGGGAAAAGTCCGCGCCACAGGGTTCGGTATCCTTGTCAATTGCATTGCTGCTGTTCTTCTTCCGCTCGTTGGTCGTACCCAGGTTGGCGCGATGGCTGGGCTCTTTCTTTTCTATATCACATTCGAATTCACCATTGTGAGTATTATTCCCCTGATTACTGAGGTCCTGCCGGGTGCTAGGGTAACCATGCTTTCATTTGCCGGAGCGGGACATTCTGTGGGGAGGGCGGTTGGTGCGTGGCTTGCGCCAACCCTTTATGGCATCGGTTTTGGGTATATCATGGTTGCGTCTGTCAGTTTTAACCTTCTCGGGCTTGCCGCCGTTTGGTATGTTTCCCGCCACCACGAGTGAGAAGCCTAATTTCAGCGTATTTCTAAGTGGTAAAAAAGCCCCGCCTAAAGGGCGGGGCTACTTTTGTAAAACTGACTAACGTTTATGCGTATTACACGGCGCTGAGGCTGGTGTTGATGGTGCTGAAGACGCGTCCGATGATGGGGCCGAGGAGCATGAGGACCGCGATAACGACAATGGCAACCAAAACGAGAATCAACGCGTATTCGACCAAACCCTGACCTTTTTCTTTGGGTGAGAACAACATGGCTTTTTTCTCCTTTCTTCAGAATTTCTCAATCGTCTTGAGATAATCTTATTTTACATGGTGTGGCGTTTTTTGCAAGAGCCAAAAAGGGATTTTCCTAACATTTATGAAAAGCTTTCAATTGTGATGGGGCACCGTCATTAGGGGATGTTGTATCGTGGGACCTGTCATAAAAGGATTCAAACGAAATAAAATCATCATTAAATGAACAAATTTCCTTTTATTAGACGCTGCTGAGCCTGGTGTTGATGGTGCTGAAAACGCGTCCGATGATCGGACCGAGGAGCATGAGGACTGCGATAACGACAATGGCAACCAAAACGAGAATCAACGCGTATTCGACCAAACCCTGACCTTTTTCTTTGGGTGAGAACAACATGGCTTTTTTCTCCTTTCTTCAGAATTTCTCAATTGTTTTGAGATTATTTATTTTTTACTAAAATCGCATAATTTTCAAGATGTTAATAAGTTTTTTATTGACAGTTATGATAAGCTTTCAATAGTGATGGGGCTTTTTATAAATTGGTGAAGTAGTAATGGAATATCCCCGTAAGCGGTCATAAAAGCCCCAACGAAGGGGACTTTTATGACCGAAATTATTTTTATATACCGTTGCTAAGACTTGTATTGATGCTACTGAACGTCCGCCCAATGATTGGACCGAGAAGCATGAGAACTGCGAAAACAACAATGGCAACCAAAACAAGAATCAACGCATACTCGACCAGACCTTGGCCTTTATCTTTCAATGAAAATAACATAGTCTAAGCCTCCTTTCCGTGGAAATTTGTGTCAGGAATATAGTATCTAGTCTATCGAAAATTAATTCTACGTTAATGGTTTGAAAAGTCAATGGTTCAATTCTTGCAATCCTGTAAAGGGTGCGTAAATAATACCAATTTACAGAACAATTCTTTGAAAAACCAATGGCACACTCTTATCTATCGTTATCCAAACTATGCTACGAATGGACAATTGGGAAAGTTGTCTGACAAATAAAATATTTGAGTACGATCAAAAATTTAGAGGGCGGGAGTCCGCTTCTCAAAATGTCTCTTCCGCGAGAATTGGGTAGCGATTTCTTAATTGTATGAGATCTAAACAATCATCCCATCATAGGATAAATTGTGGTTAAATACCTTTGATATTTAGACGCTATACTTAAAGAAAGTGGCATATCTGTCTACCGTAATGTTCATTGGTTCCAAGGTAAGTACGGCAATGGAAAAGAATTAATTCATCCTAAATTTCTCTGGTGTATCCATGCTCATTCATTCAGCTTCCCAGCTACTAACCCTCACAGGCGGACCCCAACGCGGAAAGGCGCTTGGCTCTCTCGGTATTATCGAGAACGGCGCTGTCGTCATGCGCGACGAAAAGATCGTTGCTGTTGGCAGGACTGATGAACTCCGTAGTGCTTATCCCGACGAGCCTACGCTAGATGCAGGGCGTTGTGTATTGATGCCGGGATTTGTAGATCCGCACACCCATTTGGTCTGGGCGGGGGACAGGGCAAATGAGTTCGAGATGAAGATGGCAGGCATGCCCTACCTTGACATCCTGGCGGCTGGCGGGGGCATCCTTTCCACTGTGCGGGCCACGCGTAAAGCAAGTATCGAAACATTGATGGCAGAGACACGTCCTCGCATGTTGAGGATGTTCCGTAACGGAACCACCACCGCCGAAGCCAAGACCGGTTATGGATTGCAGACATCCACTGAACTAAGGCTGTTAAAAGCTCTGCTTGCCCTCAACGATGAAAGCCCCCTTGATCTTGCATTTACTTTCCTCGGCGCTCATGCCATCGCGCCTGAATATAAGGATGATCCGCAAGCCTACACCAACGAGGTTGCCAATACCATGCTGCCCATGTTGAAGGAATGGTGGGAGACTCATGCTCCGCGGCTTCCCTTGCCATTTGTGGATGTGTTTTGCGAGACGAAAGCTTTTACACTCGAGCAGTCGCGTCAGGTCCTTACCCAGGCCCGATCCCTGGGATTCCCGCTCAAGATCCATGCTGACGAGTTTGACAACCTTGGTGGGGCGTCGCTTGCGGCGGAACTGAAGGCTGCGTCGGCAGACCATCTCGTAGTCACGTCTGATGCGGATATTGAAGCACTCGGAAGGTCCGATACAGTGGCAGTCGCCCTTCCGTGTACCCCGTTTGGGCTTGCAGAACCTCATTACACACCTGCAAAGAAACTATTGGATGCCGATGCTATTTTTGCCATCGCCACCGATTGCAATCCGGGTACATCCTGGAATGAGTCGATGCAGTTCGCCATCGCACTTGCCTGCCGTTACATGAAGCTGACCCCTGCCCAAGCCATTGCGGCTTCCACGATCAATTCTGCACATGCCATTCGCCGGGCAGATACGATCGGCTCCATCGAAGCCGGTAAGCAGGCGGATATGCTCATCCTGTCAGTGAACGATTACCGCCAGGTCGGCTATCGTTATGGGACGAACCTTGTCAAGCACATCATCAAGCGTGGGCAGGTCTATTCGGTGGATGTGGGTTATTATCGGACGGCGTAAATAGTATGAACGGTACCACCACCAGTGTCATCCGCATTGCACGCGGAAAAGTAATGGAGCAACTGCCCGAAATGGTTTTCGTGCTG
This sequence comes from uncultured Anaerolinea sp., assembly GCA_964648645.1. Taxonomy (GTDB): domain Bacteria; phylum Chloroflexota; class Anaerolineae; order Anaerolineales; family Villigracilaceae; genus Villigracilis. Next base: position 26,116 of record CAZYLM010000006.1, on the reverse strand, counting down.
GATGCAACGGAATGCATCATCGATGCGAATGCCATGGCACAGAAATGGCTGGGTAAACCTTTGGAGCAGATCCTGGGTAAGGATCCGATGGAGGTTTTTCGCGAATGGCCCCAGTTATTGCAGCGTTTCTTCTTCATGGAGTATCACCGTGAGGAGGTCGAGATACCTGGGAATCTGATCCGCACGTTCGAAGTGATCAGTACACCGATCTTTAGCGAAGGCGGAAAGCTGGAAGGCAGGGTCATACTGGCATATGATATAACAGAGCGCAAGAAATTAGAGAACCAGCTTACCTCTGCTAACCATGCGCTTCAAACTCAACTGGAGGAAAACGAACGCCTGCGTGTGCAGTTACAGGAGCAGGCAGTCCGCGACCCGCTTACGGGGGTTTTCAATCGCCGCTATTTTACTGAAGCTCTCGAGAGCCAAACTGCCAGAGCTATACGGGAGAGCGCCCCTTATTCCCTAATTATTTTGGATGTTGACCATTTCAAGAAAGTCAACGATACATACGGTCATAAATGCGGAGATGAGGTCCTCAAGTCTTTGGCCACGTTTCTGGTGGATAACACAAGACGCAGTGATATAGTCTGTCGCTTTGGGGGCGAGGAGTTCGTCGTTCTCATGCCCGATGCCGCGGAAAAGGATGCTCATGACCGGGCAGAATTATTCAGGAAGCAGTTTGAAGCGCTTTCGCATTCATATGAAAACACTCAGGTCAAAGCCACTTTTTCCGCCGGAGTCGCTTCCTTTCCAATTCATGGAGGTTCCGGTGAGGCATTGCTTGCAGCAGCGGATGAGGCCTTGTATCGCTCCAAAGCAGGGGGGAGGAATCGTGTCAGTGTTTTTGAGGCAGGGGCAGGCTCAATTGTTAGTAAGTAGTAAGCCAAATTGCAAATATCTTCCACTTATTGATCAATCTCAAAATACCAAGTAATTTATTTTTTAGGAGAACTCCATGCAAATTGATATTATAGGTGTACCAATTGACCTTGGCGCAGACCGCCGTGGGGTGGATATGGGTCCCAGTGCGATCCGTTATGCACATTTACAGACAAAACTTGAAGCGCTTGGGTATACCGTCAATGATGAAGGCAATGTGGAAGTCCCCATTGCCGAGATGTGCAGCATTACCAATCCCAAATTGAAGTATATCGACTGTATCATTCCAATGGCACGCAGGGTTTCCGGCGCTGTATCCACATCAGTGCAGGCTGGGAATTTTCCACTGGTGCTGGGAGGTGATCATTCGCTTTCCATAGGGTCGGTGCGCGGCGCAGCGCGGAATCGAAAGATCGGGGTTATCTGGGTCGATGCGCATGGCGATTTCAACACTGCCGACACGACGCCCTCGGGAAACATCCATGGTATGTCGCTTGCCATCTTGGCAGGCTTGGGTGATAAAAACCTTGTTCAATTGTGGGATGAGCCGGTGCCGGTGATCGACCCGAAAAAGATCGCTATAGTTGGAGCCCGCGATCTTGACGAAGGTGAAAAGGTCAACCTGCAAAACGCCGGGGCAATGGTAATGAGTATGGAACAGATTGACCGATACGGTATGGTAACCTGTCTTGAGAAAGCCATCGAACGGGTCAGCCGAGATGTGGACGGTATCTATCTTTCTCTCGATCTCGATGCGCTCGATCCCGAACACACACCGGGGGTTGGAACTCCCGTCCCGGCGGGGCTTTCCCAACGTGAAGCACATCTTGCATGTGAAATGATGGCAGAAACCGGCAAGCTCATCGGAATGGACCTTGTTGAAGTCAACCCCATCCTCGATTTGCAAAATCGTACAGCCTTACTTGCCGTGGACTTCGCCCTATCGTCACTCGGACGCCGCATCTGGAATGGGATTTCATGAAACCGACTCTATCTGATCTGGAACGACTTGCCCGTGAAGCGGGATCCATCCTCCGCAGTGGATATAATAAAGAGCATACGGTTCATTACAAGGGGACGATCGATCTTGTGACCGAAACCGACCATGCATCTGAAGCTTTTCTGCTTGGCGAGATCAAATCGAAATTTCCTGGCGGGCACATCCTAGCTGAAGAGAGCGGGAACATTCAGGGAATTAACGAAGATATCTGGTATATCGACCCGCTCGATGGTACGGTCAATTACGCGCATCACATCCCCATCTTTTGCGTATCAATTGGCTTCGCCTCGAACGGACGTTTGACTCTTGGCGTGGTCTATGATCCGATGCGTGACGAATTATTTGCCGCCGAACGCGGGCAAGGCGCGTTTCTCAATGGAGAGCGGATCCAGGTTTCGGAAACGACCGAATTAATCAAGTCGCTGCTCGTGACGGGATTCCCTTACGATACCTGGGGTACCGAATTCGATAACTTCAAGTATTTTGAGCGTCTTGCTAAGCGGACCCAGGGTGTGCGCCGCCTTGGGTCATCGGCTCTGGACACTTGTTATGTTGGGGCGGGGCGCTTTGACGGTTTCTGGGAATTCAAACTCAAAGCCTGGGACATTGCTGCAGGCGGTTTGATCGCCGCCGAGGCAGGCGCAATAGTCACGTCTATCGATGGCCGTGAAGATTTCCTATCTGCCCCCTTGACTGTTTTAGCAACCACGCCGGGAATCTATCAGTCTGTGAAAGAACAATTGAAATAGTGAATTTTCATCTTGAAAAAATCCCCGGGGTCTTGAGACCTCGGGGATTTTTTGTTATATATGGATCGGACTTCCTTCCGCACCGTGGGCTGCTTCCATTAGTGTTTCTGAAAGTGTCGGGTGGGCATGGACGTTTCGGGCGATCTCGTGTGGGGTCAATTCCATCATCCGTGCCAGGGTAAGCTCGGGGAGCAACTCGGTCACTTCAGGTCCGATCATATGTGCGCCAAGAATCTCACCATATTTTTCGTCCATGACGATTTTGACGAAACCTGCATAATCGCCCAAGCCGAGCGCTTTGCCATTCGCCTGGAATGGAAACCGACCGACCTTGATGTTATGCCCTTTTTCACGCGCCTGTGCTTCGGTATACCCAAAGGAAGCAACCTGCGGGTGACAATATGTGGCCCGCGGCATCATGTCATAGTCAAGCGTCACGGTTTCATGCCCACTGATGTGTTCGGCGCAAATGATCCCCATCGCTGAGCCGACATGCGCCAGCATGAGTTTGCCGGTCACATCACCGATCGCCCAGATGCCGGGGACATTGGTCTGCATCTTTTCGTCGATCTCGATGAATCCGCGCTGATCCACCTTGACGCCTGCAGCTTCGAGCCCAAGACCCTTGCTGTTCGGTGTGAAGGATGTTGCAACTAGAACCTGGTCGGCTTCGAGTGTCTCATCGGGCAGCTTGACCTTCACTTTGTCGCTGCTCACAGAAATGCTTTCGAACTTCACGCCCGTCTTTATCTTGATGCCTGCTTTGGTTAATTCCTTTGTCAATTCCTTGCTGATCTCTTCATCTTCGCGGGGCAGGACACGCGGTAGCAATTCGATGATGGTCACATCTACACCGTAGGAATGCCAGATCGTGGCAAACTCCACGCCGATCGCGCCCGCGCCAACGATCACCGCCGACTGGGGGAGGGAGTCCTGCAAGATCGCTTCGGTGTAGGTGACGATCTTCTTTCCATCCACAGGCACACCCGGCAGTTGCGCCGCGCTTGCCCCTGTTGCAATGATAATGTTCTTCGCCTTGATCTCGGTATTCTTTCCATCGTTGCCTGCCACAGCTACAGTATCCTTCGACTTGAAGGATGCTGCGCCCATGAAGACTGCGATATTGTTCTTCTTCATCAGGAAACCGACGCCTTTGGTCAGCCTGTCTGAATTTGAGCGCGAGCGTTTGAACGCAACGCTGTAATCGAGTTTAAGGTTATCGAAGGAAAAGCCGAAGTCCTTGGCGCGATGGCGGAGGGTATGCGCCACTTCCGCGTTCTTGAGCAGGGATTTGGAAGGAATGCATCCGACGTTCAAACACACACCGCCCAGCCATTGTTTGTCTACGATGGCGACTTTCTGTTTCAATTGTGCGGCGCGGATCGCAGCGACATATCCGCCGGGCCCAGCACCGATGACGACCACGTCAAAATTTTCAGCCATTGAGGGAAATCTCCTGAATAAAAAAGGTTAAAGACGATTATACCCTTAACCTTTTTAGACTTAGTCTGTCATTGCGAGGGATCTCTTGTTCTTTGCCCGAAGCAATCTCCTCATTATGTTGGGGATTGCTTCGTTGGGCTACCGCCCTCCTCGCAATGACGAATTGAGAAACTCAAACGTGCGACTCCACGCCAATTGCGCGGCAGCGGAGTCGTATTCGGGGCGATCCTCTTCAACGAACCAGTGGGCGGTTCCCGGGTAGGTATGACGCGTTGCATCCACGCCGGATTTGGCGAACTCTGCAAAGGTATTATCCACAAATTCAGCGGGCTCCCATTCGTCCACTTCGCAAAAATGCCCCATCACTTTTGCAGTGATCTTGCTGTAATCCACGCCTTCGTTGCCATAAAACAGGACGACAGCGCCGAAATCCTCGGGCTTGTGCGAAGCTGCGATCAGGCACCATCCTGCCCCCATGGAAAAACCGATCAACCCGAGCTTGCCCTTCACCAATGTTTGCAAATGTGATTTTGCCGTGAACACGGTATCACCAATAAACTGGCTGTCACTTTTTTCCATCAAAGCTTTTGCTTCATCGATGGTTTTAGCTACCTGCCCATTTCGCAGGTCTGGCGCGAGGACTGTGAAGCCTTGTTCGGCAATGCGGTCACAGGTTTGTTTGAAGAATGGTTTCAGCCCCCACCATGCATGTAAAAGCAATATGCCGGGACCTTGTCCATTGGCAAGATAGGCATGAACTTTTTTTCTGTTCACGTTCAATTGAATGTCTGATGTTTGAATAGGCATGGTAAATCTCCTCGAAGTGATTATAAGTACATTTGTTCTAAATTACAAGCAAAAGAAAAAGGCGACCTTCGCCGCCTTTGAGGTTTATAACCAGCGCCTCACTCTGGATTTGTAGTCTGTGTATTCCCCTTTGAATTTTTTCTCGAGGTAAACCTCTTCTTTCTCGATCACAAGCCGACTCATGGTTGTGGCATAGAAAGGCATCGCGACCAATCCCCATAACGATCCATACGCCAGGGGGAAACCAAACACCATCAGAAGGAATCCCAAATAAATTGGGTTGCGGGTGATGCGATAAATTCCGCTCCTAACCAGTGCTTTGACCGAACCATGCGGGTCAAGGGTTGTCCGCGCTTTGCGAAATTCGATGAATGCGGCCACACCGAAGAGGAAACCGATAAAGGTAATTCCCAGCCCGATGTTTTTCATTGTCTGCGACATTCCCGCCAATGCAGGGATGAAATACCCCAGCAGCAGGGCGACAATAATGTAGAACATTGCCACGATCGGCGGGTGAATATACTTATTGATCGCCGGGCTGTCTTTTTGCTTTTCACTCATGTGTAATCCTCAGTTTCAAGTTTTGCCTTCAATGGCGGTTGCCGTGCCCTGTCTATTTCTTTTCTTATGCCCAATTCTCCAATGTCTCTTTGACTTTCGCGAGGAACCAGTCGGCAGAAGCGCCGTCGAGAATGCGATGATCGAAAACAAAGGACAGGTATACCATTGGGCGTATGGCGATGGCATCGTCGACTACCATGACCCGTTTTTGCATCGCGCCCACACCGAGAATCCCCGCCTGGGGTTGGTTGATCACCGGGAAGGCGAAGAGGGAGCCGCTCACGCCATGATTTGTGAGGGTGAACGTGCCTCCTTTCACATCATCAGGCTGGAGTTTCTTTGCACGGGAGCGTGCTGCAAGATCGTTGACCGAGCGTGCCATTGCCAGCAAGGAAAGATTATCGGCGTTCTTGATGACCGGTACGATCAAGCCTTCTTCCCCGAGGGATACGGCCATGCCGAGATTAATGTTCTTGTGTATCAACAGCCCCTCATCTGTCCAGGAGGAATTTGTCTGCGGATACGCTTTCAGTCCCGCTACGATCGCCATCATGAAATATGCTGTGAATGTTAGGTTGACACCGTCTCGTTCGAACGTTGCCTTATTTGCGGCACGATGCTTGATGACTTTGCTTATGTCGGCTTCCATTACGGTCAAGACATGAGGAGAAGTATGCTTTGACTCGACCATGTGAGCGGCGATCTGTTTACGGATGTTGGAGTGTTTGATGAGCTGGTCGCCGGGGATTGGAGTAGCGGGTGACGGGGGATGGATGATCACGGTTTGCGCCTTCTGGTTTGAATCCGCCCCCCCTTTATCAACAAACGCCAATACGTCATTCTTCGTGATCCGCCCGTTCAGCCCGGTACCGGTCACTTGCGATAGATCCACGCTGTGTTCGGCAGCCACCCTTGCGACAACGGGTGAGATGAATCCTTGGTCGGTCAATGGTTTGTTCTCTGGTCTTTGTCCCTTAGATAAGCCCAGGGATTCAGTTTCGATCTTCGACTCAACTGATATTGAAGCGTCTGGAGCATCCGTCGACTCCCCGGGTTTTCCAATGATCGCAAGCAGTTCGCCCACCTTTGCAGGTGCACCTTCCTGGGCAATGATCTGCAGGATAGTTCCCGTTGCCGGGGCGGGGATTTCGGTATCCACTTTGTCGGTGTTCACTTCGAGTAGAGGCTCTAATTCATTAATGGGGTCACCGACCTGTTTTAACCATTTTGTCACAGTGACTTCATCCACGCCTTCGCCAAGCCGGGGTACAAAAACTTTTGTTGCCATGAGTTCTCCAGTTGGTAGTTGTCAGTTGGTGGTTGGTAGTGTATTGATAAGTGCGTAAAGTTTCTTCCGTAAATTCTGGATTTGTTCATCCATTGGGGCAATATCATCTTGGCTCAAATATCCAAACTCTTGGGCTAGCACAAGTTGTGTATCTACTTCGGCTAATGAGCCTAAAGCAATATGCAGAAACCTCTTGAAATCTCCGGGCGATTTCCTTGCCTGACCTTCGGCAATATTCGACGGGACAGAAACCGCAGCGCGGCGAAGTTGATCTGCCAAAGCGTAAGTTTCTTGCTTTGGAAACTTTCCAGTCAAGTGATAGACGGCCTTTGCGATCTTAATCGCATCTTGCCAGACTATTAGTTCGCGATAATTCCTTGCGGAGACTTTATCTTTTTCCATATAACCTTGCTGTCAACCACCAACCACAAACCATCAACCAAACAGCGGATACGCTGACGGATCAACTTCATGCATCATGTCATAAACAGTATCGAAAACCGTCTCAGGGTTAGGCTTACTCCAGTAATCGCCGTCTGAACCATACGCGGGGCGATGAGCCTTTGCTGATAAAGTTCTTGCGGGCGAGTCTAAGTGAAAATATCCGCCCTGTTTTTCAATGACTTCCTGCATCATGTAGGCTGTTGTGCCGCCGGGAACATCTTCGTCGACGAACAGGATGCGGTTGGTATTCTTCAGGGACTCAATGATCATGCCGTGGATATCGAAAGGCATCAATGATTGCACATCGATGACTTCGATATCGATCCCAACCTTGCTTAATTTTTCAGCGGCGTCCAGCACAACGCGGCAGCAAGCCCCATACGTGACCACTGTCACATCTTTCCCCTGGCGGATTACTTCCGGCATGCCCAACGGCATGATGATCTCGCCGATATTATCAGGCAGGCGTTCTTTTACTCTGTACCCGTTCAAAACTTCCACCACGATCGCGGGCTCGTCCGATCTTAAGAGCGTGTTATAGAAACCCGCCGCGCGGGTCATATCGCGCGGGACGAGTACATACATACCCCGCACAAGACTCAAAATACCAGACATTGGAGAACCAGCATGCCACACGCCTTCGAGTCTGTGCCCGCGTGTGCGCACAATGACCGGCGCCTTCTGCCCGCCAGCTGTGCGCCAATGCAGGGTTGCCAGATCGTCGCTCATGGTCTGCAATGCGTACAACACATAATCGAGGTATTGGATCTCCGCAATGGGGCGTAGTCCGCGCATTGCCATGCCGATGGCCTGCCCCATGATGGTCGCTTCGCGGATTCCGGTATCTGTCACACGGAACTCGCCGTATTTTTCCTGCATCCCCTTGAAGCCCTGGTTCACGTCTCCAAGTTTGCCCACATCTTCACCAAATGCGATCAGCCGTGGCTCGCGTTCAAGTGCGACATCAAATGCGGCATTGACCACCTCGAAGCCAAACATCGTCGGCGAAGACTCTGAATAAGCAGGCTTTACTTCGCTCAATTTCAATGCCGAGCCCGAATACAGGTGGGAGCCATACCGCTCCAGATTGACCTGGTCGTTCTCGAACTTCCATCGGCTGAGGATTTGTTTTGAAGGATTCGACTCGTCTCTAAGGATTCTCAACGCTTCGTGTGCAACAGAGTGAATATCGCGCCTTGTGTACGACGGGAGGCTTGATAGCCGGTCTCGAAGCATTCTTAACTCTGACGCATGATTGGACGAACCGGCGATCTCTTCGAGCATGTCCATCACCTGGTTGCGCTCTTCTGTGATGGGTGAGAGATATGCATCCCATGCAGCTTTGCGGAATCCTTCCACAGCGTCGTAGTCCGCTTTTTCAAGAGAATCCAACTCGGGCACGGAGATGATCCGGGTTTCCAACATCCACTCACGCATTTTTTTGAGACCGTCGAATTCCTCCTCCCATTTAAGCCGCTCAGCAGATTTATATCTTTCGTGGGAGCCGCTTGTGGAATGTCCCTGTGGCTGGGTTACATCGATGACATGCACCAGCGAAGGGATATGATATTCGCGCGCGATCTCTGCAGCCGTGAGATAGGTTTCGAGCAGGGCTGGGTAATCCCATGCGCGGACGGTGTAATGATCAAAGCCGTTATGGACTTTATCCGGCGGGGTATGCGGGTCGCGCTCGAAGCCTTTCAGCAGTGCGCCGATGTTTTCCTTGACCATTTGGAATTGATTGGGCACCGAAATGCCATAACCGTCATCGTAGATGGTGATGACGGCTGGCGCTTTGAGCACGCCGATGGCGTTGACGGCTTCCCAAAAGAGTCCTTCAGCAGTGGAGGCGTTCCCGATCGATGTGAAGGTGACCTCATTCCCATTAATGGAAAAATCCTTCAAATTATGCAGTGTGGGGAGGTTCCGATAGAGAACAGATGAGTAAGCCAGCCCAACTGCCCGCGGCATTTGCGCCGCCGTACAGGATACATCGGACGCCGTGTTGTAGAGCTGGGTTTGGGCACGCCATGAGCCGTTGGGGTTCAAATGACGCGTGGCGAAATGGGCGTTCATCTGACGTCCGCCGCTGGCGGGGTCGTAGGCAATGTCGCCGTGCGCGTAGAGTTGGGCGAAGAATTCCTGGATGTTGAGTACGCCCAGCATGAACATCCATGTCTGGTCGCGATAATACCCCGAGCGCCAGTCGCCCTTTTTGAAAGCGCGTGCAATGGCAAGTTGGGCAACCTCCTTGCCGTCGCCGAAGATGCCGAATTTTGCCTTGCCGCTCAATACTTCTCTTCTACCAATCAGCGAAGCCTGCCTGCTTTGGTAGGCAAGGCGGTAATCTTTGATGATCTCTTCTTTCTCGAGGGGAAGCGCAATCGTACCCTTCTTTTTGGGCATGAACTCTCTCCTGAGTTTGTGATTGAGGGATTATAACGGATATACTATTCCCATGTTATCAACACTTCAAACCCTTCAAACAGTCATTCCGCCCGGTGTGATCGACCTCGGCGCAGGTGAACCTCAAATGGACTTGTTACCTTTGGACCTGATCCGTAATGCAGCGAATCATCGGCTGACCGGGGAGGAAAAAGAATTCTTGCAATACGGTGCGGAGCAGGGGGATGGCTATTTCCGTGTAGCGCTGGCGGGATTTTTATCGAGGCAGTATGGTTTTTCGGTAACGCATGAAAGCCTGTTCACAACTGCAGGGACTTCCTCCGCCCTGGCATTGATTTGCGCTCTCTTCACCCAACCCGGCGATACCATCTTTGTGGAAGAACCGACTTATTTTCTCGTATTCCATCTTTTCGCCGACCATGGATTGAAGCTTGTCCCGATTCAGACCGATGAAAAGGGTTTGATCGTGGAGGATTTGATCCGCGCTTTGAAGGAAACCCGCCCAAAATTTTTGTACATTGTCCCGACCCATCAAAACCCTGGTGGGTGCAGTCTCTCACAAGAACGGCGTGATACGCTTGTGGAACTGGCAAGAGAACACAACTTTTTGATCGTTGCCGACGAGGTCTACCACTTATTGAGCTACACCCAACCGCCCCCCAGGTCGTTTGGCGCTTTCATAAACTCGGGGCATGTCCTTGCTTTGGGATCTTTCTCCAAAATCCTTGCCCCCGGTCTTCGATTGGGGTGGCTTCAAACGGACCCGGTCATCATGCAGAAGATCATTTCATGCGGCGTATTGGATAGCGGGGGAGGGATGAATCCGTTCACTTCTGCCATTGTCCGCAGTCTTATCGATATTGGTGGTTTGGATGATCATCTTTCCCGCCTACAGGAAATTTTGGGAAATCGCATTCAAACGATGAGCCGCCTGCTGCAGAAATATCTTCCACAGGCACAATTCAACACCCCGCATGGCGGATATTTCTTCTGGGTGAAATTCCCAGGCATGGATACAAGGGATTTGCGTGTCAGGGCGAAAACAAAACATATCGATCTGCGCCCCGGTGTGCTATTTTCCAGCCGGGGTGAATTAGCGGATCGTTGCCGCCTTAGCGTGTCGTATTATGACGAAGCCCAGATCGAAGAGGGAATACTGCGGCTGAAGCATTGCCTGGAAAAATAAAAAGGCGGGCAGAGATGCCCGCCTTTAATCACTGCTTACTGACCACTTTCTACTTCAACCTCTCCGCCACGATCTCTGCTACATCCTTCACTTGGATCGGGCTGTTTTCACCCTTAGCTGCATCTGTCATCATGGTGAGACAGAATGGGCAACCCACTGCCACCGTATCTGCCCCCGTGGATTTTGCTTCAGCAAAGCGGGTCACGTTCACTCGCGCTGAACCTTCCTCTTCTTCCTTCCACATCTGTGCGCCGCCTGCTCCACAGCAGAAGGACTTGGCACCATTGCGCGGCATTTCCACCGTTTCAACTCCGGCAGATTTCAACGCATCGCGCGGCGCATCGGTAACCTTATTGTGCCGTCCCAAATAGCAAGGATCATGGAAGGTGATCTTCATGTTATCGCCTTCCATGTTCATGGAAATTTTCCCCGCGCCGACGAGTTCATTGATCAACTGCGTGTGGTGAATGACCTGATAATTTCCACCAAATGCTGGATACTCATTCTTGATGGTATGCAAACAATGGGGGCATGTCGTCACAATACGCTTCGGCGCAACTTCATTCAAGATTTCCACATTCTGAGTTGCCAGGCCAAAGAAAATATCTTCACGCCCAGCACGGCGGGCGGAATCGCCGGTGCAGGCTTCGTTCTTGCCGAGCACGGCATAGTTCACGCCAGCTGTGTTCAAAATTTTTGCAAATGCTTGTGCGGTCTTTTGCGCACGGGAGTCTGTTGCGGGGGCACAACCAACCCACCAAAGAATTTCAGGTTCGGCATTTTGCTCAATGGTTGGCACGCTTATGCCTTCCGCCCATTTCATGCGCTCACCTTGCGAAACATTCCACGGATTCTGATTGCGCTCCATGCCTTTGAACGCCGTCTCCAATTGTTTGGGGAAGGCACTTTCCATCATAGATAAATTTCTGCGGATGTCGAGAATATCACGCATCGGCTCATTGCCGACGGGGCAAATATCCACGCAGGCGCCGCAGCTTGTGCATGCCCAAACCGCTTCTTCACTGATGAGTTCGGTCATCGCCACATCGGTGGTGCCGCCCGCATTGAAGTGATAACGCTTGTTAATTTCCAAAGCAGCAGGAGAGAGCAATTTGCCTGTGTTATATGCCGGGCACACTTCCTGACAGCGGAAACACATGATGCATGAATAACTGTCCATGATCTGTTCCCAGCCGAGGTCTTTCATTTTTGCCGCGCCGAATTGTTCGATGCTTTGGTCATCTAAATTGACATAGCTCAATTGACCTATGGATTTACGTTCAGGCTTGAGTGCAAAGTTCAACGGTGCGAAGAACAAGTGGATGTGTTTGGAAACGGGGAAGTAGGGCAGGAAGGTGACAACGGCACCGATGGAAAGCCAGAACGCCAAATGCTCACCAACGGTCAATGCCGTGGGGCTCATGCCTACGAAAAGTTTTGAAACTGCAGAAATGCTGGGCTGCCATGCATCGACTTTATTTTCCATCGCGAGCGTAAATGACTCACCGAGGAAGCGCATCGAGTTGTGGACGAAGATGAAGGTGGCAACGATCGCTGAATCGCGCATGATGCCGGTGCGCGCTTTCGGATTGAGTAAAGTCGTCTCACGAGTGGACAATGTCGCCGGTCGAAGGAGGAAGCGGCGAACGGTCATCGCTACGATGCCGAAGATAATCGCAACGTTGGCAATATCTGCCAGCAGGCGATAGGCATCTCCAAAGAGACCGGTGTTCTCAAGCAAACGCCAGCCAGTATAGGCGTAGATCAGGTCTGCGAGGTTAATGAGAAGGAAGGAGAGGAAACCCCAGCCGATAAGTCCATGCAAGATGCTTGGTCCGAGGCGGAAGCGAAACACGGGTTGGAACAAACCCACTTTGACGATCAATTCCCCCAGCCGTTTCCACATCAATGACCAATCTACTTTTCCCTGCCCGCTCGAAATGTGACCAACGATCCGCATCACACCTTTGTAGGTGAAATAGAGTGATGCGAGGGTTGCGATTGCAAAGAGGATTTTTTCTGCGGGTGTAAGCATGGAGACTCCGGAATGATATTATTGCGAGCACGAAGCAATCTTCTTAAGCATGAGGAGATCCCCTCCTCACAATGGCATAGGTTCGAGAAGTGTAGCACAAGTTTATTCTAAAGTCCTGTGTTTTGGGTGGTGACGTTTATCCTAAGTCCCCCGGCAAACCTTCGTATTATTGATCGATGGAATTGCTTATATCGTTCACGTAATCCACGGCGCTGGCACAGACCCCGACCAGGTTTGGCGAGACGGTTTCCCAGGTGAGCGGCAATCCGCTCGTAGCAAAACCACCACTTATCCCTTCGGCGAGGCATCCTCCACCCGCGTTGTAGTTGACGAGGGTGAACTTCCACAGATCTTCGTATGAGGCGGCGTTCTCTGGGCGGGTGAGCGAGTAGTTATAAACGACCTGTCCGGCTTGTTCGCAATTGGCAATGAGAGTATGTGCGAAAACGCCGATGGAGAAATCTGCCTGCGAAAGGTCAAGCCCGAGCGGGCATTCCTCGCAGGTTGCATCGACATTCCCCACCAGGGCGCGCCTCAACTCTGCCTGTTGGTGTTCTTCCAAATTGGCATAACCCAAGCCGCACGTTTCTGAATCCATCACCAGCGGACAGAATTGATTGAAGAAGGATTTGTTCCAAAAGAGGGCAGTGTCTGCGCCATTCTCGGTGAGTTGACCCAAGCCAATATCCGCCGCACCCTGGAAGACGCCAGGCCAGAACTGGCTTTCTCGTGCAAACAGGTTCTTGAGCAAATAGGCAGGGACGCTCGTCTCTTTCGCTGTGTCCAGTATCAAACCGTCGAACTGGTTCTGCCACTGATGCACGGCATCGCGTGATTTTTCCAAGCCGCATTGGTTGACGACATTTCCCGGCGCAAGCCCACCATCGGGGCAGGAACGGGCGTCCACGATACCTTGCAGAATAAGATTCGCAGCAAGATAGGTGTAGGGAATATCACTGCTAAGATATTCATCGTCCGTGGGGGTGCTCAACCATTCCGGCGCGCCACCCACAGGAGGAAAGACACCCCAAATCTCGGAGCAGGTTGCGCTGACACCGCCTTGCCACTGGGATGAAAGGACATCCACGTACCAATAAAGCTGGTCTGGGTCGCCTTCATCTACCTGTTTGACGCGTACCTGTGCTTCGTAGACGAGGCTGCTGTCACCATATGTGGAATATGCCCAGAAGCTTACATCTGCGCCGTCATCGTCAGTCTCAGGGATGCGGAACTTGCAGACTCCCGTTTCATCGCAGAAGAACGATTGTCCGTTATACGTACCTTCTATGCGGTTGATGCTTTCATTGGGAAGGGGCTCCTGCCCGGTGATGACGAGGGTGGGCTGGGTCTCGCAAATATTCGTCCCTGTACTGTAAACCGGTTCGCAGTCTTCGAGTGAGATCCATGCACTGGCGGCAGGCAACTGCATGGCAATCTCTTTTTCCTTCGGCTTGGTGTCGGTTAGTAGGGCGTAATAACCCTCGCAATTCTTTACGTTATTGAGGTTACACATTGGCTGCGACATCCATTGGCGGTAGATGATCGTGCCACAATCTCGGTACACCTCGTCGGGCAGGGGCATTCCGTCGTGATCGACGGTCAGGTTGCAGGCAACGCTCCGATCCTTCCACCTGACCAATTCCCAGTCGTAGGAGATGTATTCGACGGCGATGATGGAGAAGCGGTCTGGTCCGGGCGGGGGATTTGCTTCTGATTCAGGGGCAGGGCTGTCTTCGGCGGCGGGCATGGAACCAGAACTGACCGCTAAATTCGAAAACGCGATCAGGAATAGAAATAAACGATTAACCCACCGTTTGCGTCTCATAAGAAGTAACGGAGTCCGTTGCAATTATACCCAGCGAGGTCCCATATTGCGCCTTTCTGTCAAGCGGGAAAACGCAATTTGTGAATATAGGTACAGTGTAAAACGAACTCCGTTGACTTTGAAAATTAAATCGATTGTGTAATTGTTGAAATTACGGGTTACTTGCCGTCTTTTTCCATAGCCTCGAAGGTATCAAGGTCACGTTTGAGGTTGCGGCTGCGGACATACATACTGAGGAGGTAAATGCCCATGACCAGGAAGGACACAATATAGCCTGCGATCATGTAGTTGTCGGTATTGGGAACGGAATCCATTTTTAATTGCTCCTGTTACATCGAGACTTTCAACTTGAGTTGTTCGACCTTTTCTTCCAGGTTTCCCATACGGATGCGGTGCCACATCAGGTCGATGAAGATGATAGTGAATGCGCCCAGCGCCACGAACATGGAAGCGAGCATATTGCCCGTCATGTCAAACCCGCCCTGTGCCGCAGCACTGGCGTTCCCAACGACGACCGGATGGATCGTGCGGAAGAGGCGGATGACCATGAATGTGATCGGTGCGCTAATGCCGCCCAGCAGGGTGTAGACGGCACCGAAGCGCGCTCTTTTTTCAGGTTCATCGATCCCGGCGCGCAGCATGAAGTATGCGATGTAAATCAACTCCGTCACGGCAGCGGTGGTCAGGCGCGGGTCCCACGTCCACCAGGTGTTCCAAGCTGGGCGCGCCCAGATCGAACCGAGGACAATGGTGATGAAGAAGAACATCGTGCTCACTTCAACCGCTGCCACCTCGAAGCGATCCCATTTCAGGTCTTTGGTGACCAGGTAAATAATACCGGTGACCGCCGCAAGGATGAACCCGACCAGACCGACCCAGGCAGTGCCAACATGGAAATAAAATACACGCTGGACATTACCCATCACGGCTTCTGTTGGTGCGAACACCAGGGCAAAGTAAGTGGATACACCAAGCGCGATGATCGATAAAACATCGAGGATGGTGAGAAGGATTGGTTTTTGTTGCATGGATAAGCTCCTTATGAGAATTTGCGACTCCAGATTTACGATTTTAGACTGGAGAACTCCGGCTCTTTCTGGACCTTGAATTGATTCAACCCATCAGTCTGGTATGACTTACTATCGACTATTCCTCCACCACAAAATCGAAGATCATATAGGATACAGCGAGGAAGATCACGTCGTACACGATCAACAGATTCAGCGGCGTGACATACTCTTCGAATGAAAGCCCGGCGACAATGCTGCCGCTGGCTTTGACCGAGGCGAGAAGGACGGGAACTGCGACGGGGAACAGCAGGATTGGCAAAAGTACGTCACGAGTACGCGTCTGCACGGACATGGTGGAGAGTAGAGTGCCGACCGAGATATAGCCTATGGAGCCCAGCAATAGAACGCCGAGGAATTCCCATTGAAAGATGCGGGTCTCATTGTAGAGCATGGCATACATCGGTACGACGATGGCTTCCACTACCAGCATAAAGACCAGGTTGCTGATTGCTTTACCAAAGAAGATCGCTGACCTATCTACCGGCGCAAGCAGAAGGCCGTCCATACAGCCGCGGTCTTTTTCCACCGCCATCGAGCGATTCAAGCCAAGTGTCCCAGCGAAGGCAAAGGTTGTCCACAGCACACCGGCGGTCACCGTCCTGCGGACATCCACATTCAACTCCAGGGCAAAGTTGAAGATGAGGATGACAAGCATCGAGAAGACCAGCATGGCGGAGAGCAATTCGCGCGAACGGAACTCCGCGGCAAGGTCTTTACGTGCAATGGCGAGTGCGGCTTTGAAGAAGGAAGGAGAAGTTTGTGTCATGAGCATGCTCTTCACGTTTTACTTTTCAGGGATCATTTGATGGGTGAAACGTGATGCGTGATTAAGCTTCCAACGCTTTCTTATAAAAGTCGAGCAGGTTCGAATTTTTGAAATCGTGGCGCGTACCTGAGGCGATGATGACACCGCGGGAGAGGACATCGAAGCGGGTGGCGAGGTCTTCGGCACGGGCGAGGTCGTGGGAGGTCATGACAACCGTCCGGCCCTTTGCGGCGACAGAGCGCAATACATCATCCAACATTTCTGAGGCGTCCTGGTCCAAACCAGTGTAAGGCTCGTCGAAAAGGACGACTTCCGGGTCATGGAGGATGGCCCTACCAATGGCTAGTCTTTGCTGCATGCCGCGCGAGAAGGTGCGGACTAAATCTCTGCGGCGGTGCTCAAGCCCCACCATTTGAAGAACCTCAGTAATTCGAAGTTGATGGTTGGAGATTCCATACATCCTGGCGTAGAACTCAAGATTTTCTTCCGCGGTCAGGTCAGGGTAGAGCAAAGGCATATGCGAGACGACTCCCAGCCGTGCGCGGACTTTGGCAGATTCATTCGGGAGGGAGTATCCAGCCACTTTGACGCTCCCCAGGCTCGGGCGGGAAAGTGAAGCGAGAATCCTTAGGAAGGTGGTCTTACCGGCGCCGTTCGGTCCGAGCAGGGCGACGAACTCTCCGGGTTGGACGTTGAAATCCAACCCTTTCAGGATGACCTTCAATCCAAAGCGTTTGACAAGTTTTTTGACTTCGATCATTGGAAGAACGTAATTAGTAATTGGTAATTACCAATTACTAATTACCCTTTTTCAACGCACCCGTCAACTCTTCACGGCGTTTTTTGTAGGCTTCGTCGCTGATCTTTCCGACGCGATGCAGGTCGTCAAGGGCAATAATGGCATCCAGGTTCGACTCGGTATCTTCGAAGATGTCTTCATCTTCCTCATCTTCTTCATCGGACTTTCTTCGGTCGCGCAGGTACATCCAGACGCCAGCGATGATAAGTGCAACACCCAACCCGCCGACACCGATCAGCACGGTCTGGTTCTGGGTGATATCAGGCGATTCAGCCACTGTTTCGGGTTCGCCGTTGAGTGTGAATTCGAGGTTGCCATCTTTTGCAACTGCAGCAGCAGTGTAGACGTGGAAGTTCGCGCCTTGCAGGGATTGAATGCCGCCATCGACGAGTGATGCACCTTCCGCAGTCACGCCTTCAGGCAGGTAGAGGGAGACTGCATTGATGGGCAAAAGGGCGGGTTGGATGATCTTGATCTCTTTCGATTTTGGAATGGAGGCGAAGGCGATCAAACCATACGGTTCTTCGTTGGGCGGCATGGCAAAACCGTTCTCGGTGGAGACAAACCCCGCGCTGCTGTCTGTCGTTTCGAAGCCGAGTCCGGTGGCACCTTCGGGGAATTTGATGAAGGGGATGTTCTGCCCGTCGCTCATTTCGACCAGCACGGTTTTGTCGCTGGTGTTGTTGATGAAAAAGACAGAGAAGATCTGCACATCTGCGCTGGCAAAATCGAAGAAGACCTGTAGTTCCTCCACGGTCAGCACACTCAGGTCGCTTGTGGTCGGGTAAACGACGATGGGTTGAATGACCAGTTCGGTTGCGCCGGCAGGCACAACAGCGAATTCCGATTTGTATTTCAAGCCATCTACTTCGACTTCGGTTAAGTAGATCTGGTTTTCAAGAAGCTCGGCGTCGAATATGTACGTGCCGTCAGGATTAACATCGCCTTGGACATTCAGAAATTCGGTCGGTCCTGCGCTTGGATCTGTTCCGTGGTCGTATCCATGCAGTGTGACCTTAAGCCCGGCGGGGAGGTCTGCGCCCGTGTGATTTTCGATCGTACCGCGGACAACGCTTACACCTGCCTCTTCCGTGACCTGGGCTTGGGGTGTGCCGTCTGTTGGTGTTCCCTCCGCTGACGGTGTGACCGCCTCAGCGGCAACCGGGGTCTGGGTCGCTGATTCAACCACGGGAGAGGAAGGAACCGCGAATGTCAACGTACGGATATAAGCTGCAGCGGCATAGGCTTCCTCATCGCTGAAACCACTGCCAAAGGCGGGGAAGCTCTCCTTTCCTTCGCGCATTAGTTTGACAAGGTCGTCTTCTGATAGCGCCGACATCATTTCAAGATTGGAGAATACAGGATCGCAACCCGCGCAATTTTGTTCGAAGAGTGTCTTGCCAAGTTCCACCTGTTCATTCGTAGTATGCAAGGTCAGCGCGTAAGAGATAACGTCCCAACGCTCCTGGTCAGTCAGGCTGTTGAAGGGCGGCATAAAACGTTCGAGGTTGCCTTGTGTGACCGTGGCGTACCATTTGGCGGGAGTTGCATCGCGTGCGAACTCAGGCAGACCGATGGGGATGACCGAAACCGGAAGATCCTTGCTTTGCTCGCCATCACCCAGACCTTTTTCGCCATGGCAGGCCGCACATTTTTCCATGTAGATGGTTTTCCCGTTTTCAATATCGGGAGCCTGCCCGGGGAATAACGGTCCAAGGGTCGGCATCGGGGTCGGCGGGATGTAGTCTGGAGGCGGAGTGACATCTGCTGCAAGGGTCATATTGCAGGCGGCAAGAAGGATGGTGCCTAGCGTTAATAAAAAAATGTGGCGTAATTTCATAAATTCCTCGGTGTGGGATGGTGATTAGTTGGTAACTACCAATAACTGATCACCATTTACCATTTACTTCAACGACTTTCCGCATGATGGGCAGAAGTTGTCGGCGGTCAGAACGGGTTTTCCGCATGAAGGGCAGAACCCCGCGGATTTGCTTTTATGCTGTTTGCGACGTGCAACAAGCATGGCTTCGATCTCTTCATCGCTGAAAGACGCACCATCGGAGACGGAGTCGGCGCGTTTTGAGGCGACGGCTTTTTCGATGCGGGCTTCAGCCGTCCGTGCCGCGGCATAGACCGGTTCCAATTCGTCGAGTTGACGCAGGATCTCGGAACCTTTCTTCAACAACTCGGCGCGTTGTTCGGGGTAATCCTCTTCGGGGATCTTACCGAGTTTGAAATCGAAATCGAGTTCCTGCAAAGAGTTGATGACGCGGTCTCGTTCGGCTTTCAAGGCTGAGACCTCATGCATTTCATTTGTCGAGAGCCTTCGCGGTTTCGCCATGAATGGCGCGTATAGATATATGCCCACAATGATGAACACCGCCAGGATAAGAAAGATTGAACCCAGTTCCATGTTCCCCTACTCCGCGTTGGCGATGAACGCCTGAATTTCTGTAATCGATGCGAACGGACCGATCTTGATCTGGCGCAGCACGCCGTCGCGGTCGATCAAATAGGTTTCGGGAACGCCCATTTGCCGGTTCAAAATGCTGGAGATGGTCGATTGCAGGTCCGGCGCATTGGGGAAGGTGATGGCGAATTTTTTCAAGTAGCCAAAAGCACCTTCTGGGGTGTCGACATAATCCACGCCGACGAAGACCACATCGCCGCTGTCCTTATATAGCTGCCAGGCTTGTTCGAGCTCAGGCGCTTCCTGTTCGCAGGGCTTGCACCAGGATGCCCAGATATTAATCAACACTATTTTTCCGCGCAGGTCGGAAAGTTTCATTTCAGCCGTGCTGTTATATTCATAGCCTTGATAATAGACCAGATCGAAATCCGGCACAGGCTTGCCGACTTCCGCCATGGGGTTGCTGGCGCGGTTCAGGCCGAACCCCACCAGGGCAAGCAACCCTGCGAGGAAGACCCAAATGATGATCTGCACCCACATCGGCACGCCTTTCTTCGTTGGAGCTGTTGTTTCTGTCATTGCATTCTCCGGTAGTCAGACCTGACGGGTTTTCAAAACCCATCAGGTCTCATGATGTTATTTCCGATTCTTCAATTCTTCTTCCAGCCGTCTAACGTATTCATCATCGCTTGATGAGGGCGTCGCCTCTTTCCCAACCCCTGGAACGGACTCTGCTGACTTTGGCTTTGTCCATGCACGGAAAGCATTGAAGAGAAAGATCGCACCCGCGAGGATCAATACCGGCGGGACAACATATACCAACCAATTGAAGCCTGTGCGCGGAGGTTCAGATAATACGCGCGCCCCGTAATTCGCGACGAAATAATCCTTGATCTCCTGTTCGGTCTTGCCATCCGCCAGCATCTGACGGATCAGCTCGCGCCACTGGCGGCATGCTTCGGTAGGGCAGACATCCAGAGGCGTGTTCTCACAGACTGGGCAGTACAACTGTTTGGCGATCGCGTTCACCTCGTCATCGGTGGGGGGGGTATCCTGGGCGAGGGCGGTTTGGTAAGGCCATCCGGTTAAAACAAGTACGAGGGTAAGGGCAAGAAGCCAGTAATTAGTGATTGGTAATTTTTTTGTTTTCATTTCAATCTCCATTTACGATTTACCAATCACTCTTAATCCGCCGCGCTTGTCTGTCGGTTTCCGGCGCTCACTTTGCGGCGGATGGGTTCGTCGGCGGGGTCTTTGTCGGGCCAGGCAGCGAAGATGAGACCAAGTAGGAAGGTCAGGCTGCCGATCCACAGCCAATTCACAAGTGGGTTGACGAAGATCTTGAATGTTGCGCCTTCACTGGAGACGGGCTGCCAATCCACTAGCAGCACGTAAAGGTCGTCTTTGAGCGTGGCATGCTGACCGGGGATGGTCATGTTCTGCTGAGAGTCGTAGTAATAGTCGATGCGCGGATGGAGTTGACCGATGTAAACGCCATTCTCGTAAACATCGACAACCGAGCGCGTGTAGTTCACCCCGGCGCCGAAATCGTCCCATGAAGCCAGTTCGCGGTATTCGACCCGGTAATTGCCAATGTCGAGGGCTTCGCCCGCTGCAACCGTCCCTTGGGTCTCGACCTGGAAGATCTCGATCCCAAGGATGCCGATCGCCATCAACGCCATGCTGATGTGGATGATGTACCCTCCGTAACGGCGGCGATTGCGACCCATCAAACGTCCCAGGGAGGTGAAGAAGTTCTCGTTCTGAGATTTCATCCTTGCGTTTGCGCCGCGCCAGAATTCATGAACAGTGGCGAAGAGCACAAAGGAGATGAGGAAGAACCCGATCAGGGCGTAGACATTTTTTGTGTAGGTGAAGACCAGCACCACAGTCAGGATCGAGGCGGCAAGAGCCGACTTCCATAAGGCACGCCCGAGAGTCTGAACTGTGGAATGTCCCCATGCAGAGAGAGGGGCGATCGCCATCAGGAAAAGCAGACCGGCGAACAAAGGACCGGTGGCGCGTTCGTAATAGGGAGGTCCGACCGTGATCTTTGTTCCAGTGAAAAGTTCCGATGCCAGCGGCGAAATGACGCCCCAAAAACATACAATGAGGATGCCCATGAAGAGCAGGTTATTGAAGAGGAACAGGGACTCGCGCGAAAGCATGGACTTCATCTCGGTCTCGCTCTTCAGTTCAGGCCAGCGTTTGATGAGCAGCGCCACCGAAGCAATGAGGGTCAGCGAGACAAATGCCATGAAAAGGGGACCGATCGGGCTGTTCGCAAAGGCATGTACAGAAGAGAGCACGCCCGAGCGGGTGAGGAAGGTGCCGAAGACGACCAACGCATAGGTCAGGATGATCAGGATCATGTTCCAGTGTTTTAGCAAGCCGCGCTTCTCCTGGATCATGACAGAGTGAAGGAAGGCGGTTCCGGTCAGCCACGGCATGAAGGCTGCAATCTCAACCGGATCCCATCCCCAGTAACCGCCCCAGCCGAGCACATCGTACGCCCAGCGACCACCGAGCACGAGCCCGAGTGAGAGGAAGAGCCAAGCCCACAACGTCCAGCGGCGGGTGATGCGGATCCAGCGGTCATCAGTACGCCCGGTGATGAGAGCTGCCATCGCGAAGGCATAGGGGATGACGAAAGAGACAAAGCCGAGATATAGCATTGGCGGGTGGATCACCATGCCAGGGTGGCGCAGAAGCGGATTCAAGCCACGACCATCGTCGGGGATAAAGGCGGTTGCATTTGCGGATGGAGCAAAGAGACTTGGAACAACACTCCCACCAACATCCCAAAATCGCGTGAAGGGATTTTCGTAGAAACACACCATGCCAAGGAAGAACGCCAGTGTGATCGAAGAAACCACAATGACCCATGGCAGAAATTCCAGGTCGCGGTCCCATTTGCGGATAGTGACCGCCGAAGTGAACACGGCCAGCAACCATGCCCAGAACAAAAGTGAGCCTGCCTGCCCGCCCCACCAGGCCGTCACTTTGAGGTAGGTTGGCATGCTGCGGCTGGTCACCTCGTAAACGAAGGAGACCTCATAATGATCGTTAACGAGTAGATAGATCAGGACACCCGCTGCGATCGTCAAAAGCGGGAAGGTCAAAAGCTGGGCGCGGCGCGCGCTTTCCACCAGCGAGGCGGATTTGTTCTGTACGCCGTACCATGCGGCAAAGCCGCTGTAGACCGTAACGATAAAACTTACCAATAAAACGCCGTATCCAAATTCTGGGAACATATTTCTTTCCAGTCCCCCCTCTCCGTTGGTTGAAGTGGTTCGTTACGTATCGAAACCAGGAGAGGGGTCAGGGGTTGGGGATTAGAAACAAAACCTGATGGATATAACACCCATCAGGTCATTTGGTTAATTCGATGCCGCCTGCTCCGGCACAGCCTCTTCGTATTTCGTGGGACATTTGAGCAGCAACTCCTCGGCATGGAACACGCCGTCCTCGCCAAGCTTGCCGGTCATGATCGCCTGAGCCTCGTTACGCAGCAGGTCGGGCATGACGCCTTCATAAACGACCTTTACCCGCGCACGGGTGGGATCCACCACGGCTTCATGCAGGACTGCCGCCAGCCCGCCCTGCGCTTCAACCTCGGCATTATCTCCGGGGACGTGCGCAACTTCGAAAGTCAACGTCAGGGTTGCGGCATCGTATTGGATCGTATCGCCGATCACCGCACCTGACAGGCGTACGCTCTTGTTGATCGCCGCAGCACCTTCCGCGTTCAATTCGTCGACCGTCATAAAATATTCCGCGCTTGCTTGTGTCGAGGTAGCGATCAGAAATATGATGGCGGCAAAGATGAACACGCCGCCGATGAAGAATTTGTTGATTTTCATGAATGCCTCCAAAGGAGCAATTACTAATTTGAACTAACAATGTCCATTTTTACATGATGAGATTAATCCGCCCTGAGTTTGCAGGCAGATGGATGTCACCAATTCTGCGTGACTTTATCCTATTACTCTATTGACGGCATCCCACCCCTCCTCTGGCAGGGTTTTTATCGGCAAGCCCCAAAGAGGAAGGTTTTGATGGTATAGTCTTGAAAACAACTTGGAGGATACGGATGCATCGAAAACTCATCCCCTTATTGATTCTGACCCTCACACTCCTGACTCCCTCACACACCCTTGCCGCGCCTCGAGCGGACGTTGAAGCAGACTCAGCGACATTGGATTTTCCCAATACTGTAACCTTTTCTGCGACGCTCAACGCCTCTTCAGAGATCGTCGATGTTACGTTGGAATACGGTAATGAGCAATTGACCTGCGGCGAAGTCATTGCCAAAGCCTTCCCAGACTTTCAAAACGGAAAATCCATCGCTGTCTCGTGGACCTGGGATATGCGCCAGAGTGGCTCACTCCCTCCCGGTACGACAATCTGGTGGCGCTGGCGTTACGTCGATTCATCTGGCGCAGAATTCGTCAGCGATAAAAAAACCATCACTTGGCTGGACGATGTCCACGACTGGCAGACGGTCTCGAAGGATTTCGTTAATATTCACTACTACGGCAACGATCAGGCATTCGGGCAGACCATGCTCGATGCAGGCATAGAGGGCTTGCGTCGCAATAAAGAACAGGCGGGCATGACCCCTGACATTCCGGTGAATATTTATGTCTACCCGACCTACGAGGAAATGCGTGATGCCATTCTTTACGAGCCGCAGTGGACGGGAGGGCAGGCATTTCCCGATTTCGGCATCATTATTATGGGGATATCCGGTGATGCAGGTTACGATAAAGGCACGGTCATTCATGAGTTGACCCATGTCCTTGTAGGGCGAAATGCATTTACCTGTATCGGCTTTATCCCAACCTGGTTGAATGAGGGTCTCGCTGTTTACAGTGAAGGGACCCTAGATTCGGGCATGCAAGGTCAGCTCGATATTGCCATCCGAGATAATACTTTATTTCCCATTCGCTCATTGGGCGGTAATTTTTCAGAGATCCCTGAAAAGGCATTGCTTTCCTATGGGCAGTCATACAGCATTGTCAGATTCATGCTCGAAACCTACGGGCAGGAGAAGATGGACCAACTTCTAACAGCCCTAAGCGACGCCGAACCGGTCGACGATGCCCTGCTGAGAATTTACGGCGTTGATACTGATGGTCTCGACAATCAGTGGCGTGAGTCGCTGGGGCTTCCTTCACTGATTGTTGCACAGTCAACCGCGCAACCCACCCCGACCTATGTGCCAACTTATATTCCCATTGCAGGCATTCCTGTGGCAGAGACGCCCACACCGGGAGTCATTCCCACGTCGTCTTTCGAAAATACTCCAACCAACCCTTCCATCCCGAATCCACCCGTAGCACTGACGATCGCCTTGATTTGTTTCTGCCTGCTGTTCCTTGGGGTTATCGGGGCGATTGTTGTCAGTTTGATGGTTCGGAAGGGGAATGGTCGTAAAGGGAACGGCCGTAAAGGAGGTAAGAATGGTTAATCACATTGATGGTTTTCGAAAGCAGGCCAATGCCTACGCACGACGTTCGCTCTTCATTGGTCTTTTGCTTTTTTTAGTGGCATCCGTTTTTGTGACTGCCAGCGCACCGGCAACTCTCGACCTTCAGATCGGTATTCCGCTCGATCAGGCGATCGTCTTCAGCGGTGGTGAGTCCGCGAACTTGCGCGATTACGACCCGGCAACGACCTACAGTGCCGGGGATAAACTTCTTTTCAGCGGGTTGGTAACGCTCGACACGAATCTCAATATCCGTCCGGACCTGGCGGAGACGTGGGAAGTCAGCGCCGATGGGACAGTCTATACATTCCATATTCATCCGGATGCCAAATTTCATGACGGACGCGATGTCACCGCACAGGACGTGGTCTTTTCCTGGGAGCGCGCTGCCAGCCCTGAATTGCAATCGGATACGGTGTTGACCTATATGGGCGACATTGTCGGCGTCCATGAGAAATACCTTGGGCAGGCAGACAATATCAGCGGGTTGAAAGTCATCGATGGGAAGACACTCCAGGTCACGATCGATGCGCCAAAGCCCTACTTCCTAATGAAGCTGACCTTCCCCACATCCTTCATAGTGGATAAAGATAACGTATCCATCGGCGAAGAATGGGTGAAGCAGCCGAATGGAACGGGACCTTATAAATTGCGTGAGTGGAAATCCTACGAATACATCGTCTATGAAGCCAATCAGGATTTTTATCTTGGTGCGCCGTCCATCCCATATGTTGTTTATAAGCTCTATGCGGGAGATGATGTGCGGCTCTTCGAGACAGGCGAAGTGGATATTGCCGGGGTCGGGCTCTATGATGTCGAGCGCATACTTGACCCGAACGAGCCATTGAATAGAAACCTCGTCAGCGGCGTGAACTTATGTACGAATTACGTTGTCTTCGACACGACAAAACCGCCCTTCGACGATGTCAACGTGCGCAAAGCCTTCAGCATGGC
>CAZYLM010000005.1:0-33204 GCA_964648645.1 uncultured Anaerolinea sp. | reverse complement strand
CCGGCGGAAGAGGCAGAGGCGCTCCCCGCGAAGGACAGCGCCCGCCAAGACCTGCACCCACCCCAAAAAGTTACAGCAGGAATCGATTGGCGCCAAGGAAGAAATAAATAATAACAAGCCCATCTCGAAAGGATGGGCTTGTTATTTAGATTTAGGGGTATGATAATCAGCAGCGATTTCGCGAGGTCGAATGAAACAAACAATTGCTGAGCAAGAACGTCGCATATCACAGGCACTGGCGAAGTATTGGAGCATTCCTGTAGAGAAGTTACTTTTCGAACTCAATACGTCCGCGCGGGGGTTATCTCAACAGGAGGCCGAGAATCGTCTCAGACTATATGGAAAAAACACGCTACAAGAACAGAAGCAGATCACAACAATAGTATTATTCCTCAATCAATTCAAAAGCCCGTTGGTACTCATCCTGATCTTTGCGGCAATCGTTTCGATCCTCGTAGGCGAGTGGACCGATGCAACTATTGTCCTTATTGTCGTGCTAGGCAGTTCCATCCTCGGCTTTGCGCAGGAACACATGGCTAATAACGCGGTCGAAAAACTGAGGAATCAAGTCTCGATTAAGTCGACGGTCCTGCGCGATGGAAAGCCCTGCTCATTACCTGCAAGCGAAATCACCCCGGGCGATATAGTTTTACTGTCTGCGGGTAGTTTGATTCCGGCAGATGGGGTCGTCCTTGCCGTGATTGACCTTTTTGTTAATCAAGCCGTCCTGACAGGGGAAACATTCCCGGTTGAAAAACGGAGTGGGGTTCTGGCGTCCACTTCCATTCTTGCTGAACGGACAAATTCAGTATTTATGGGAACGAGTGTTAGCAGCGGCACTGCACAAGTATTGGTCGTCGAGACTGGTCGCGCAACCATGTTCGGTCAAATCGCGGAACAATTGAGTTTACATCCTCCCGAGACTGAATTCGAACGCGGCATCCAACGATTCGGATATTTGTTGACCCAAGTCATGTTGGCCATGGTGCTTGTCGTCCTTGCAGCAAATATTATCCTTGCCAAGCCGCCTATCGATTCCCTTTTGTTTTCGCTTGCCCTTGCAGTTGGAATGGCTCCGGAACTCCTTCCAGCAATCATCAGCATCACCCTTTCACATGGCGCGCAAAAAATGGCAAGACGGGGAGTGATCGTCCGCCGGCTGAATTCGATTGAGAACTTTGGCAGTATGGACGTACTCTGTACCGACAAAACAGGGACGCTGACCGAAGGAGTCGTCCACTTGGATGAGGTCCTAGATGTCGACGGGAAAGCTTCCAACGAAGTCCTGAAACTAGCTTATCTCAACGCAAAATATCAAAGTGGTCTCACCAATCCCTTGGATGATGAAATTAAAGCCTATGCGGAAAGAATCGGCGTTGAAAGCAAGACCATTCAGAAGCTAGGTGAAATTCCATACGATTTCGTCCGCAAACGATTGAGCGTCATTGTAAAAGAAGAACACAGCTGTACGATCATCACAAAAGGCGCTCTCGAACAGGTGCTCGAGGTTTGTGACCACATAACCACAACTCAGGGTTCCATTCCATTGGATGGCGAGAGAAAAGCGGCGATCGAAAAACGGTTTGGCGCCTGGAGTGAAAAAGGATTTCGGGTATTGGGAATTGCGCTCAAAGAAGGCATTCAACTAAAGAATGCCTATGTACGCGGAGATGAAAACAATCTAGGCTTCACCGGGTTTCTGCTCTTTTTCGACCCGCCTAAAAAAGATGTTGAACAGGTGGTAGCTGATCTTGCGAAGAGAGGTATACAGATAAAAATCATAACCGGCGACAATCGTAAGGTAGCCCTGCATGTCGCCGAAGCTGTGCATCTCCAGATCACGGGAATACTTACAGGGAAAGATCTGACCGAGATGCGTGATGAAGCTTTATGGCATATCGCTGAACGCACCACGCTCTTTGCAGAAGTCGACCCAAACCAGAAAGAACGCATCATTCTCGCTTTACAAAAGACCGGCCATGTCGTCGGCTATATGGGAGATGGCATCAATGACGCGCCTGCGCTCCATGTTGCAGACGTCGGCATATCTGTGGATACGGCTGTGGATGTTGCAAAAGAAGCCGCCGACTTCGTCCTGCTCCAACAAGACCTGGGAATATTAAAGGAAGGTATTCAGGAAGGGCGCGCAACTTTTGCCAATACCCTGAAGTACGTTCTTACAACGGTCAGTGCAAACTTTGGTAATATGTTTAGCATGGCAGGCGCATCCATGTTGCTGCCTTTTCTTCCCCTGCTTGCCCCGCAGATTCTACTTAACAATTTTCTATCGGACATCCCCGGTACGACCATTGCAAGTGACAATATCGATCCAGAATGGACGGAGAAACCACGTCGCTGGAACACCCGCTTCATTCGAGATTACATGATTGTCTTTGGGCTGGTTAGTTCCGTGTTCGACTTCCTTACCTTCGGAACACTCCTGATAATCTTCAAAGCTTCGCCCGAAGAATTCCGCACAGGCTGGTTCATTGAATCATTATTGACGGAACTGGTCATCGCCCTCGTTGTCCGTACGCGTTACCTGTTCTTCCGCAGTCGGCCCGGGAATTTATTACTGGTCAGTACTTTGATAGTCATCGGAGTTACCTTTGTCCTCCCGTACACACGCATAAATTTTTTGTTTGGGTTTGTCCCCTTGCCCATGCCTTTGATGTTTGCAGTGGTTGGTTTAATCTTCTTCTATGTACTTTGTGCAGAGATCACGAAGAAAATCTTTTATTCCCGAAAGATGATCTGAGTCGCTAAGACAAAAAAGCCCCGCGAAATCGCGGGGCTTTTTTGTCTTAGCTCAGAACAGTGACGTTGCTGGCTTGAGGACCCTTCGGTCCCTTCTCAACAGTGAATTCGACCTTTTGGCCTTCCTGCAGGCTGCGGTACCCGTCACCCTGGATGGCTGAGAAGTGAACGAATACATCAGGTCCACCTTCGCGTTCGATGAAGCCGTAGCCTTTATCGCCGTTGAACCACTTCACTGTTCCAATAATTCTGTCAGACATGTTTGCCTCCTATGGCAATTGAGATTTTATAGGCAAATCTGTTTGTTCCATCGGAGGATAAAACAAAACGACCCGCAGTCAAACCGCGAGTCGCTGATGTTCTTCAAACCAACGTAACCTACCGTTTTCCTATCTGGCTCCAACAATAACACACGAACAAGCATCCGTCAATCGAAAACCGGCACGAATATCACGGGTATAATCCCAAGCCTATGAATTTTCTCATCACAGGAGCCGCGGGATTCCTCGGCTCTTCGCTTGCCAACCACCTCGCCCGCGAGGGTCATCAAGTCCGCGGCTTGGACGATCTATCCACAGGCGACCCCAAGATCCTTGCGCCCGATGTGCACTTCACACGTGGAGATGTAAGCGACCGCCCCAAGCTGTGGACTTTGCTTCAGGATGTGGATGTGGTCTACCATCTCGCGGCTCGGGTCTCCGTCCAGGAGTCGATCCTCTACCCGCGCGATTACAACGCCTCAAACGTCGGCGGGACGGTGGCGCTGATGGAAGCCATGCGCGACGTTGGCGTAAAGCGCGTGGTGCTTGCATCCTCGGGCGCAGTCTATGGAGATATGACCGATGGCAGTTTGAAAGAGTCGGATATTCCAAATCCGCGTTCGCCGTATGCGGTATCCAAACTGTCTGCCGAGTATTACGTCCGGACCATTGGGAGTTTATGGAACATCGAAACAGTCAGTTTGCGGATCTTCAATGCTTATGGTCCCAACCAACACCTGCCGCCATCCCATCCGCCAGTGGTCATGCATTACCTCAAACAAGCACTACGCGGCGGGACGCTGGTAGCACACGGCGATGGAAGCCAGACCCGCGATTACATTTACGCGGACGATGTGGTCAGCGCCATGGTCGCTGCCTCGACCGCACCAAACATCAATGGGCTGGTCATAAATGTCGGCTCGGGGGTCGAAACCTCGATCAAGGATTTGATTCGCACCGTGTTGGAAGTCACCAATAGCAAAGCCAATGTGGTGTACAACACCCAGACCTCCGGCGGCGTCTCACGCATGAAAGCGGACTTGTCCCTGGCAAAGGAAAAACTGAGATTCGTTCCTTCTATAAAACTGGAAGAAGGCCTGCGTCTGACCATCCAACGCGACGCAAGGTTTAAGTGACGAAAATGAAGTCCAACGTCTCCTGACTTCCGACGGCAATTCCAACGTCTGGAGACGTTGGAGTCCGAACCAACCTTTTCTCGCCGATCAACAAAACTCCGTGCCCCTGTGGTTTCTGTGGTTAAACCTTCCCCCCTCTCCCGCAAATTCTACAACCGACCTACCCTGACCGTCGCCCGCGAGTTGCTCGGCACGAGGCTGGTATATATTTCGCGCGGGAAAAAGCTGGTCGGGTTCATCACAGAGACTGAGGGCTACATCGGCGAAGAGGATTTAGCCTGCCATGCCAAAGCTGGCTACACAAAACGGACTGCGCCGATGTATGGTCTGCCCGGTCATGCCTATGTGTACTTCACTTATGGAAATCACTGGATGCTGAACGCGGTTACAGAGAAGGAAGGTTTTCCAGCCGCGGTGTTGATCCGCGCGATACAGCCAATTGAAGGCGTGAAATTGATGATGAAGCGCCGTGATGGGCGGGATACGTTCGGTCCGGGGAAGCTGACTCAAGCATTGGGGATCACTTCCAGCGAGAATCATGCCGATCTGACCGACTCAGCCTCCGGCCTATGGATCGAGGCGGGGGTGAAAGTCCCCGATTCAAGCGTGACGATTGGGGCGCGAGTGGGGTTAAATACTACGCCAGAGCCGTGGTTCAGCAAGCCGTGGCGGTTTCTGGTAAAGAATTGGAAAGTAATATAAGCGAGGTGCGCGCTTCGGGCTTTGCTCTCGCAATGACATCTTAAGGAGTGAGTTATGGGTTTACTTGATGGTAAGAATGCGCTGGTCTTTGGGTTGGCAAACGACAAATCGATCGCCTGGGGGATCACTCAAGCGTTCAAACGCGAAGGTGCGAACATAGGAATCAGTTATGCAGGCGAGATGCTTGAAAGGCGTGTAAAACCTCTCGCTGAAAAAGTGGATTGCAAATGGGTTGAAGAATGCGATGTGACGAACGATGCTCATATAGCGGCTGCGGCAGAAAGTGCGGCAAAACACTTCGGCAAGGTCGATATCCTCATCCACTCCATCGCTTTTGCGGGGCGAGACGAGTTGAGCAAACCCTACCATCAGACCAGCCGGGAGGGATTCAAAAATGCGTTGGATATTTCCGTTTTTTCATTCGTAGCGTTGACGAACGCATTCCTGCCGATCATGAATGAAGGCGGCTCGATCATGTGTCTGACCTATGGCTCGGGAGCCGTGAAAGTTGCCCCCCACTACAACGTGATGGGCGTCGCTAAGGCAGCATTGGAATCCTCGACCAGATATCTGGCGTACGATCTCGGCCCGCGAAAAATCCGCGTGAACGCCATCTCTGCCGGAGCGATCCGGACACTGGCCGCGGCAGGTGTGGGCGGCTTCCGTGATATGTACAAGCATTTTGCAGATATGTCCCCGATGCAGGAGAACGTGACCATCGATGATGTGGGCGATGCGGCGGTCTTCCTCGCCAGCGACCTCTCAAAGCGTATTACAGGCGAAGTCCTGTACGTGGACTCGGGATTCAACATCATGGGCGTACAGATGGGAATGAAGGAAAACAAGGGCGAGTAAACGCCAGAAAGATGTAATAGTGGACGGACGCAGGTCTGTCCACTTTGTTTTAACGGTAAAATTACACCATGTTCAAACGAAACGCAACACCCGCAGAGACCGCACAGCCCGTCCAGGCTGTAGAGCGGATCACATCGGTGCTCGGCTCGGGCGTGATCTGGCACGGCTCGATCAATGGGTCGGGCGGGGTTCGCATCGAAGGCGCGTTCGAAGGTGAGATCGCCCTGCGCGGAATGCTCGTTGTCGGCGAGACGGGTCGCGTCACCTGCCAAAATGTGCGCGCTAATACTGTAATTGTGGCAGGCGCAGTGCGCGGCAACATCACTACGCAAAAACTGGAAATCCGTGCCACAGGGCGGGTCTGGGGAGATGTGATCACCACTGCCTTTGTGACCGAGGAAGGTGCCTTCCTGCGCGGACAGATCCGCATGGAAGAATCGGTTGACCTTAATCTCGAACCGGCTCCCGAGTCCACACCTTCAGAAGCCGCCCAAGCCGAGGTCATTGCACAGACTCCCATCCAAATCCCCGAACCGGCACCGGCAGTCGAATCAACCCAAAAGATGATGCGGAAGAAAAAGTCCACCCCCTAAATAACACCCCTCTCCCAATCGGAGAGGGGAATTTCTATCCATGAGATACTCCGAACTCAAAATTCAAACGCACCGCGAATTCCCAAACAATGCCCGGACGCCGGGCTGGGGCTGGCTTGTCCGTGCAGGATACGTGACTCGCGAAAATGAACTTCTTCCTCTCGGGGAACAGATGATCCAACGACTGAAAAGCCTGTCGGAAGACCCGTCTTTCAGCGAGAAGACTGGTTTGAAAATTCTAAAATTGGGGAACGGGATAGCGTTTCCGCTCTCCACAGGCGAACTTGAAATCGCCCATTGCCCCATCTGCAATTACGCCAGCCTGCTCGCCACAGCGAAATTCAAAAAGACTCCCCTGCCTCGTGAAGCGGAACTCCCTCTGGAGAAAATAGCCACCCCCGATTGCAATACCATCGAATCGTTGGCAAATCTGTTAAATATTCCCAAGGAAAAAACCGCGAAGGCATTGATGTTCACGCGCAAAGCGGATGGGAAGTTCGTCTTCGTTGCCGTCCGCGGTGATATGCAATTAAGTGAGGCAAAATTAGAGGACGTCATTGGCGAGATTCAACTCGCAGATGCAGAAGCAATATCAAAATCCGGAGCTGCCGCGGGTTACGCCTCCCCCATCGGCTTGAAGAACGCCGTGATCCTCGTCGATGATCTGATCCCTCAATCGCAAAACCTGGTGGCAGGCGCAAACGAAGCAGGTTATCACTACCTCAACACAAACTACCCGCGAGATTACCACTCCGAGATCGTGGAAGATTTGGTCCTTGCAAACGCAGGTGATCCCTGCATTGATTGTGGGAATCCGCTAGAGGTACTATCCGCAATCCCGCTGGGGACACATTTCGACCTATTTTACGAGAACTGGATGATTGCCCTTGCCGAGACACACCACGATGATAAGGGGTTGACGCTCTCGCCAGGCGTTTCTCCATTCGATGTATATCTGATGCATGTGCCTGGCAAAACAATGGACACAAAGTCCGAAGCCGAAAAGATCTACAATACCCTGCAGAATGCTGGTGTCTCGGTATTATTCGATGACCGCGACGAACGCGCCGGGGTCAAATTCAACGATGCAGACTTGATCGGGTGTCCGATGCGCGTCACTGTCGGAGAAAAAGGGCTTCATAACGGAATGGTAGAATTAAAGAAAAGGAACGTGCAAAATACGGAAACGATCTTATTGGAAAACATTCAAACCATTAAAAATACTTTATGAGGTGACTAATGGAAAACCAGATCCCGAACATATTCAAACTTTATAGAAAAGACTTCACTATCAAGAATTCCATCCAGGCTGTAGTGGTACCCCTTATTTTTTTCGGAGGCCTTTATTTCGCAGACCCCTCCATCACGGATTTTGTACCCTTCCTACCCTATGTCGCAGGGGGGATCTCGCTGCTGGGTCTTATTGTATTTGTGCTGCGTTATCAATTCGTTATATCCACCCTGCGGGATGGCGCAACGGTAAAGGGAAAGGTGGAAGGATTCGACCATCATGAGACTGTGGAGAAGAACGACTATGGAATGGTGAAATCACGCCGGTATTCGTATTACGTCAACGTTAGTTACACGGTTGACGGCGAAACATATAAGAAACAGATCCGAATGCCCAATTCCGGTACCATGTATAACATTCATGACAAGCAGGAAGTCGAGCTGATGTACAAAGAGTCCTCGCCAGGCAAAGTATTGATCAAGAACGTTTATTTCAGCCGTTTCTGATATACGTAATTCATGAACACCGGGTCCTTCCCACCACCCAAACAACGCGGATTGATCATTCATGGAATCATCCTGCTAATCCTGTCAACGGTTGTCGTTGTCGGTTTCTTTAAGCTATCCGCCGCCGACGTGGGACCCGGTTTTTTGACGTGGTTATTGATCTCGCTGGCGGCATTTGCTCCCATTCCGTTTTTCGCGTATCGGTTCTTTGCGCTTTACCGCGCCGGCTATACCATGGATCGGGACAGTCTTGCCATCCATTGGGGATTGCGTGTGGAGAATATTCCGCTCAACGATATTGAATGGATGCGCCCCGCTTCAGACTTGACCCATCCGCTTAGCCTTCCGAGCCTTCGCCTCCCTGGGGCTTTGCTCGGGCTGCGCCGCCACCCCGACCTCGGCGTGGTTGAATTCATCGCCTCCGATACCAGGAAACTTCTTCTGATCGCAACTGCGAAGCGGGTCTTCGTCATCTCACCGGATAACCCCGGAGGGCTGGCGCAAACCTTCGCCCGCGCCACCGAACTCGGAAGCCTCGCCCCAACCGAAGCAAAATCCGTTTACCCATCCTTCATCGTCGCACAAGCCTGGGAAAGTGGTCTCGCCCGTTATCTCTGGCTTTCGGCTCTTTTCCTGAACATCGGCTTGTTCGTCTGGGCAAGCCTTATCATTCCATTAACCCCTCAGGTGGCACTGGGCGTGCAAGCTCCCGGCATTGGACCCCAAACCGTTCCCTCGTCCCAATTGATGATCTTCCCGGTTGCAAGCCTCCTGCTTGCTGTCGCAGGCTGGATCGCTGGCCTGTACTTCTACCGTTGGGATCGTGAACGTACACTCGCCTTCATCGTATGGGGATCTGGCACGTTAAGCAGCCTCCTGTTTTTGCTGGCAGTCTTATTCATCGTTACAACACCTGTGTAGCGTAGTTACAAGTTGCAAATTGAAAATTACAGGTTAGGATTTCTTTCCACTTTCACCCTTCTTCAACCATCAGCCTTCAACTTCCATATGCAACTCTTCCTCGGTTTCCTTCTCGCTATCATCATTGCATTCCTGGCATACAAAGCCCGCAGCCTTAACCGTAGCGGAGCCATTGCCGCGGCATTCACCGGCACGATCATCTTCGGCGTAGGCGGATTGAATTGGGCGATCCTCCTGCTTACTTTCTTCATATCATCATCTGCACTGAGCCGTGCCTTCAAAAAACGCAAGCAGGGTCTTGATGAAAAATTTTCAAAGGGACACGAACGCGACGCCGGGCAGGTCCTCGCCAATGGCGGGATCGCTACGATCTTCGCCGCTCTGCATTTCTTCTACCCCACATCCTCCCTGCCCTGGCTGGGCTTTGCCGCCTCGCTTGCCGCCGTCAACGCCGACACTTGGGCGACCGAACTTGGCGTCTTGAATCCGCATCCTCCGCGCATGATCACGAACTTAACCAAAGTGGTGGAAAAAGGCACCTCGGGCGGAATCTCGCTGGTCGGCACCCTCGCCTCTCTGACAGGATCAGCATTAATCGCCTTTCTCGCCTCGCTCCTAACCAATAACAGGTCGCTGTTTCCATTCGTCACCATCGCCGGGTTGGCTGGTTCGTTCTTCGACTCTTTCCTCGGCGGAACGGTTCAAGCTATGTACTACTGCCCCACCGATGAAAAAGAGACTGAGAAACACCCGCTCCACACTTGCGGCACACAGACCGTCCACCTCCGCGGCTGGAAGTGGCTCGATAACGACTGGGTCAACTTCGCGTGCGGCGCGTTTGGGGTTGTGGCTGCAATGATCCTATATCTGTTTTGAGAGAAACCATGACCTACTCCCCTTCCAAATCACGCTATTCATCCATGCAATATCGCCGCTCGGGGCGTAGTGGAGTAAAACTCCCCGCCGTTTCGCTTGGCTTGTGGCATAACTTCGGCGGCGTGGACGTATTCGAAAACAGCCGCGAGATGATCTTGCATTCCTTCGACCTTGGCGTTACCCATTTTGACCTTGCCAACAATTACGGTCCGCCTCCCGGCTCAGCGGAGGAAACCTTTGGGCAGATCATGGCAAAAGATCTACGTCCCTGGCGCGATGAATTATTCATTTCATCCAAAGCGGGTTATTACATGTGGGAAGGTCCGTACGGGGAATGGGGTTCGCGCAAATACCTCGTCTCCAGCCTTGACCAAAGTCTCAAACGCATGGGTTTGGGCTACGTAGACCTGTTCTACCATCACCGTCCCGACCCGGACACTCCACTCGAAGAGACCATGCACGCGCTTGATTTCATCGTTCGCAGCGGACGCGCTTTATACGTCGGCATTTCAAATTATCCCGCCGAAAAAGCTCGTGAAGCGTCAAGAATCCTGAAATCGCTCGGCACACCCTGCCTCATCCACCAGCCCAAATACAGCATGTTCGAGCGCTGGGTCGAGGATGGACTCTTGCAAACTTTAAAAGAGGAAGGCTTAGGCTGTATCGCCTTCTCACCGTTGGCGCAAGGTCTGCTGACCGATAAATATCTGCAAGGCATCCCCCATGGATCGCGCGCTTCCAAATCGCATGGTTTCCTGAAACCGGCACATATCACAGACGAAAAACTCTCGAAAGTACACAAACTCAATCAACTCGCCCGGAAGCGTGGACAAACCCTCGCGCAAATGGCATTGGCGTGGGTCTTGCGCCACGAAGAGATGACCTCCGTGTTGATCGGGGCAAGCAAGATCAGCCAGATCGATGATGCGGTCGGAGTCTTGAGCAAGCTTGAATTCTCAGCCAGTGAATTGCAGGAAATAGAAAGCATCTTAAAGGGCCAAGCATCAGCAAACGGACAGGCTCCACAATAAAGCCTCCAGTTCACTTTCGATCTGAAGGCTTTTTACCCTTCACTTTTCATACATCGAACTTTTTCACCCCCGCCAGATCTTGAAATCTTTCAGGATCGAATCACCGAGAAATTCTCGCACGATCGAGTTCATGGGAATCAAGCTGACATCCAATGGCAGGAACCAGTCGAGAAATGCCAGCAATCGCCGGGCTTCAATATACTCGGGGACATTGTGCGGAACCTGACGCAGAAGCGGTTCGGCAAACTGCTTCAACGCCGAAAGTTCATACACCAAAGCGGAGTTGAACATCACGTCTGCATTTTCCTGATACGGGAAGATATGTCGCTTCTCGCCGCGCCGGACGGACTCCCATCGTGACATGGTGGCTTGAGCTGGATATCCGCGTTCGCGGGCATCGCGCACCATGCGGCGGATGAGTCTCGTATCGGTCGTAGAAACACGATTATGACGATCCAGGTTGAGCTGGGTCAGGGCGGAGACATACAGCCTGAAAGCTGAATCAGCCCAACGGTCCGGGATGAGGCGTGGATTCATCCCGTGAATGCCCTCCAGTATCAGAGGCTGTCCTTCTTTGATTCGAATTGCATCCCCATCCTCGCTTCGCCCGGTCTTGAAGTTGTACCGCGGGAGTTGAACTTCCTGCCCTTTGAGTAATTTCTCGATATCGTCGGCAAGCCGTATCAGGTTCAACGCTTCGAGAGCTTCGAAATCGTGATCGCCATTTTCGTCAATCGGGGTTTTATCACGGTCTATGAAATAATTATCGAGCTCAAGCGGATAGGGAGAAATGCCGCGCGCCAGTAATTGAACCGCCAACCTGCGTGATGAAGTGGTCTTGCCGGATGAGGACGGACCCGCGATGAGGATGATACGCGAATCCTTCTCCGCGATCTGCTGGGCAATGTCGGCGAGGTGCTGTTCATGCAAAGCTTCGGAGACAAGGATGATCTCATCTGCACGGCCTGCCTGGATGGCATCGTTCAACGCGCCGACGTTATCAATGCGCAGGGTTTCAAGCCAATCGCCATACTGCCTGAAAGCGCGGATGAGTTTTGGGTATTCACCGAGGGGCTCGAGTTTGGTCGGGGAATGACGGCGTGGATACTGTAAGATAAAGCCACCATTGACCTTTTTGAGAGCAAACCATTTGAGATAACCCGTGGATGGGACCATGTAGCCATGCATGTAATCCATACGCCCGCCCAGGCTGTACAAGGTCAGGTATTCCTTGTGGCGATGTTTGAGCAGACGCAGTTTGTCTTCATAACCATGTCTGGTGAAATATTCGAAAGCTTCCTGAATGGGAACTTCACGGCGGTCAAACGCGTGATCTTCCTCCACGAGCTTTCGCATCTGCGTTTCGAGTGTGTCGAGTTCCTCTTGCGAAAGCGGGTCGCGTTCCTTGATCTCGCAATAAAAGCCGCCCGAAGACACGGAATGGTCGATGATCAAATATCCCTTATTGAAGCATTGAGTGAAAGCAGTTTCCAACAAAAAGATGAGCGAGCGGCGGTAAATTCGTGCGCCGTCAGCCCCATTCATGCTGATGGGAAGACAGTTCGACTCGATCTTGATCGGGTAAGTCAGTTCGTGAATCTCGTTATTGATGATTGCCGCAACGATCGGCGCAGGAAATTCGTCTTTGACTTGCGCGAGAAACTCCCCCACCCTCGTTCCGCGCGGACCGGTAAGAGTCTTTCCGTTGGGGAGGTGAAGTTGAACAGTGGGGTTGGGAGGAGTGAATTGAATCGACATTAAATAGTGGGCGGTGGGCGATCAGCGGTCTTCCGCCCACGGTCAAACATTATTGAATCCTCGCTAACAATACTTCGGGCTTACCCGCAAATTCCTCGAGCGGAATTTCCTTTTTCGTCAACGACATCAATGTTTCGGTGAGTGCTTTATTTACAGGTGTTGGAATCCCGCATGCCTTCCCCTCGCGGACGACCGCACCATGCAAAAATTCCACTTCACTTTGGGAGCGCCCCGCATACAGGTCGATGTGAAAAGACGGCATCTTGCCGCCGCGCCCACTGCCCGCAGCTTTGGAGAGGAAGGGTTTCGAGAGCCAGAGCGGAAGCTTTGTGGCAAGCGCCAACAATTTGACCGGTGTGCCAGGCAGGTCGGTCACCTTCAGGTTCATGGCTTTCATCACAGCAAGACATTCCTTCAGCATCTTGATCTCGAGTTTATAAAGGCGCCTGTCGGCAAAGACCTCGGCCGCCGTCATGTTGAGGATGGCAGAAGTCGGGTTGGCGATCAGGTTGGTAAGCATCTTCGACCATTTCATCCCTTCTGCGTGGGGAAAGAGCTGGCATTTCAAAAAAGCATTATTCAACGCAGCGACGAGTTTCTCAGAAAGCGGATGCCCCGCCGCCACACCCACGCCGCGTAGTTTTTCAAGGATGATGTCACCTGGTCCACGCCTGCCGATGGCGGTGGTGACCGTGCCATAGACGACCTTATCTTTCCCGAATGCGGCTGCGATCATGGGTTCGTTATCCACGCCATTGGAAAGACAAAGGAATGGAGGTAGTTTTTCGGCAAAGGGTTTGAGCGTTTCAAGAGCCGGGCCCGTATCAAAGGATTTGAGCGCAAAGATCCCTGCATCGAAGGGACCGAAATTCAACGCCTCCTCCAACGACGGGGCGATCACGAACGACCGCGGCTCGACGATGCTTGCATCTTTCGTCTTCCTGCGTTCATCGATCGTCAAGTCCAGTCGCAAACCTTTTTGGCGCAATTCCTCGACCATCCGCGGTTGTTCAACGAAAACGACCTGATACCCCGCCAGCACAAGCGAACCGCCGATATACGTGCCTATCGCGCCCGCGCCGAGGACGAGAAATTTCATTTCAGAAGGTTGAGAGGAGGGGAAGTTCATCTAAATTTCTGTTTCCTTTGGTGAAAGGTGATGCGGGAAAATCGATACCTTACACACGAATTAGTCCGTTTCCTGCCAATGAGTATGGTCATTGAGCTTGTCGATCATCCAGCGGTGTTGGTTCGGGTTGTAAGCCAGTTGGGCAAAAGCCGTGTTACCAAAGCGAAATCTCGTTCCAGAATTATGCGCCTGGGGAATAATGCCGACGACAGCATGCATCAATTGATTCAACAGCCCGCCATGTGAGACGATCAGATAACGGGCTGGTGCGCGTTTGAGCAATTCATGCAGTGCCTGCCCGGCGCGAAGGAACAATTCCCAATCCCCTTCCCCATCCGTGCCAACCGGGTCGTAAGGAGTGGTGAATTCGGGGTGCGTGAAGTTATTCCGAACCTCGTGCGCGGTCAACCCGGCAAACTCTCCATTATCCCGCTCCATCAGGAGAGGCTCGAATTCCACTCGCAGACCGAGTTGAGACGCAATGATCTCGGCAGTTTCCCGGGCACGTGAAAGCGGACTCGAAATAACAAAATCAAATTTGACCTTCTCATCCTGCCAACGGTCAGCCAGCGCTTTTGCCTGTGCGCGACCAGTATCGGTCAAAGGAAAATCCGCCTGGCCCTGCCAGCGCGATTCTGCATTCCCAACCGATTCCCCATGCCGCAATAATGTAATCTGAAAAAATTTCTGCCTATTCTCCGTCATTATGCTTTTTCCCCTTTACAAGATAGATCGGGCGGCGCTTCACTTCCTGGAAAATATAACCGACATAGACACCGATAAAACCCAGCAGGATCATGACAATGCCACTGGCGATCAACATGACACCCATCAACGAACTCCAGCCAGGTTCGACACGCTGTGTGTTGCCCGTCACCCAAAGTGAAAGAACCCAGGTCAACTGCCCACAAGCCAGGATGAAGAAAAGAAAACCAGCACTCAACCCGATATAGAGCGGCGCAAGCGAAAATGAAAAGATCGCATCGGAGGCAAGGCGCATCATTCTGCCCAAGGAATACTTTGACCTGCCTGCCATGCGTTCCGGCTCGTGATACGGCAGGATGACACTGTCATATCCCATCCATGAGATCATACCGCGTAAAAAGCGATGGTATTCCTGCATAGAGCGCAATCCATTCAACACATTTCGTGAGATCGCCCGGAAATCTGCTGCGCCAGGCATGATCCGCGTGCCGCTGATGCGGTTGATGAGCCAATAGAAAAAATTCGAGGTGACCTTTTTGAACGATGCCCCACGCCCATCTTCAATGCGCTGCCCTTGAACGATGTCATAGCCGCTCTGAATCAGCTCGATCATTTTGGGGATCATTGCCGGGGGATGCTGACCGTCCGCGTCGAGCGAGATCATCACATCACCGGTCGAAGCGTCCATCCCGGCCGTCAGCGCAGATTGATGCCCAAAGTTGCGGCTGAGGGTGAGCACATCCACCCTTTGGTCGTTCTCCGAAATTTCTCGAAGCGTATCCGCCGTCCCGTCGTTCGAACCGTCATCCACATAGATGAATCGAAATGCATGCGGCAGGGAATCCACTACGAGCCGAAGGTCCGCATGGGTCTTCGAGAGCGATTCCACTTCATTATATACAGGGATGACAAGGTCTATTTGCAGTTTGAGCTTTTTCCGGGGAGACATCGGCAGGATTCTACCACGCGCCTCAAACCCGGACCTTGTGCCTGTCCTCCAACAATCGGAGCGTCCTCTCCGCCTCGGCTTTCTTTTTGTCGGCGTTCCAACCCTGCGCCTCGGCGAGGATCTGGTTGACTTCAAGGACAGCATCCCGGGTCAACCTGCCAAGCATGGCGAGCATGGTACGACGCAGAAAAACGTCTTCGAGATGCGTCACCTTCTCATGCTGGATCAGGAACAGGATCTCGCGCTTCGAGAAATCCGTCAGGCTTGCCAAGGGAGCATCAGTGGCATGCTTGATAAACTCGGCAACTGCCTCAGCCCGCGTTCCATATCGTTCGAACAGAAGATTGAGCCGGTCCTTCGAAAGACCCGTCCATGCAGCAAGACCGTTGATGTATTTATTACGCTCATCCACATTGCGTGGATAATTTCTTCCGCCCCCGACCGGAACATCCTGTGTTCCCTTGTTCCGTTTGATGCCCAGGAACTGCAGGGTCTTATCGGCAACTTCCTCAGAAAAAGCCCGAAAGGAAGTCCATTTACCGCCCACCAAAGAGTAAACCGGGTAGCTCAAATTCGTCCAATCACCGCTGAGAACCTCAATGTGATGGTCGCGGCTGTACTGCCCAGTGGTCTTTGCCAGGCTGCTTGCCAATGGTCTCACCCCCGAAAATACAAAGACGACCTGCTCACGTTTCACTTTGATTTCAGGGAATACCCGTGCGGTCATTTCGAGGAAGTAATCCACTTCCTCTTCGGTGCAACGTGCCTCGTCTGGATGATCGATCTTGATATCCGATGTGCCGATCAATACCCGATCTTGCAGCGGGAAGATAAGTACAATCCGCCCATCCTTGTTCTCAAAGAAGAATTCGTTTTCACCGATCGCAGCACGGAGTTCAGGGTGGTCAAGCACGAGGTGAGAGCCTTTCGTGCCGCCAATGAATTTTGTACTGACACCAAGGCTGTGATTGGCAAAGTCGATCCACGGACCAGCCGCATTGATGAGCAGTTTTGGTTTCACCTCGATGGTTTCATCGGTCAACTCGTCCCGAAGAATGGCTGTATTGCCAGAGCCGCCCACAAGGCTGACGTAATTCAACGCGCGGGCGTGCGGGTTTTCAGCCTCCGCATCCAGAATCAACTCCAGGGCGAGCCGCTCCGGGTTCGAGATCAGCCCGTCATAATAGACGGCTGTGTTGACGATTCCGGGATTCAGCTTTGCCCATTTTTTCATCGATTCAGCCCGCGAATAAAATTTATGGCGCGGGACCGTCCGCTGGCTGCCTGTATACGCATCGTACATCATCAAGCCAAGTTTGATAATGATCGAACCGCGTTCCGAAGGTTTGTCAAGCCAGCCCAAGAATTTCAACGGCGCATTGAAAACCCCTGAAAAATACTTGAACATGGGAATGGTGGTCGGCAGCGGCTTGACGATGTGGGGCGCATTCTGGATCATGCGGTTGCGTTCCCGGACCGCTTCACGCACCAGCCGGAATTCGCCGTTCTCCAGATAGCGGATCCCGCCGTGAGCCATGTGCGAGGATGCAGCGCTCGCCCCGGAACAAAAGTCTCCCCTGTCGACCAGCAATACATCGACCCCATTCAATGCCAGGTCGCGGAAGGTTCCAATGCCGTTGATGCCCGCACCGACGATAAGCACGGAGACCTGCGGATTTGCCTTGAGTGTGGAAAAAGTCTCAGTTCGATTCATAGGGTTCATATTATCTTTCGGTTATTCCGCCTTCTACGGAATTTTTTCTCGACCACAAGGGTCACAAAGTTTGCTTCAGGCTGTTGCGACTTTTGTCGCTGAAAATCGTATCGCTTATAATTTTACGCCGAAATCAGGGTTTCTGCGCCTGGTATCCACCATGAACAAAGGAGCATTTGATATTATTACCGTCCGAAATACGATAATAAAAGCAGCCATCGTTTCCACAATGGCTGCTTTCTTAACCAAATTAAACCTATTAATCGCGCAAGAAAGGAACAGAAGCTCTCATTCGACCCAATCAAACGTACGGGTGACGGCTTTCTTCCAACCCGCATACAAAACTTCTCGTGTTTTTGTGTTCATGACCGGCTTCCATTCCCTTTCCCTGCCCCAGTTCTGTTTCAACTCTTCGAGGTCCTTCCAAAAACCGACAGCCAGACCCGCAGCATAGGCTGCGCCAAGCGCTGTCGTCTCCGCAACCTTTGGGCGCACCACAGGCACATTCAATAGATCAGATTGGAATTGCATCAACATTTCATTGAAGACCATTCCGCCA
Source organism: uncultured Anaerolinea sp. (assembly GCA_964648645.1). GTDB lineage: Bacteria > Chloroflexota > Anaerolineae > Anaerolineales > Villigracilaceae > Villigracilis. The sequence goes on along the minus strand of CAZYLM010000005.1, from coordinate 15,522 downwards.
TCTACTTTTAGCGCACGGAGTTTGACTCCCGAATCTTTTTCCATGGCATCCAGCACTTCACGGGTCTGATATGCGGTCGCTTCGATGGCTGCTCTGGCGATATGACCTTTATTCACATAACGCGTCATCCCAACAATTGCACCGCGTGCATCGGATCTCCAATAGGGTGCGTAAAGTCCACTGAAAGCCGGGACGAAGTAGATTCCGCCATTATCGTCTACGGTCTGGGCCAGCATCTCCACTTCCGCCGAGGTCTGGATCAAACCCATATTGTCCCTCAGCCACTGGATCAACGCACCTGTGATGGCGATCGAACCTTCAAGTGCATAGATAGCGTCTGCATCCCCGATCTTGTACCCGAGGGTGGTCAACAAGCCTGCCTTGCTTTGGACAGGCTTCTTCCCGGTATTCATCAACATAAAGCAGCCCGTGCCGTACGTGTTCTTCGCCTCGCCTGCTTTGAAGCAGGTCTGTCCGAACAGGGCTGCCTGTTGGTCACCCAGGTCACCCGCCACTGAAATTCCTTTCAATATGCCAGACTTGACGTCGCCGTAAATCTCGGAGGATGATCGAATTTGTGGAAGAAGCCCGCGCGGAATGCCCATCGTTTTTAGAATCTCATTGTCCCATTCCAGACTCTTGAGATTCATCAACATGGTCCGTGAAGCATTGGTCACATCAGTGACGTGTTCCCCGGTCAACTTCCAGATGACCCAGGTATCCATGTTACCGAAGAGCAAATCTCCTTTTTTTGCTTTTTCCTTCGCCCCTTTGACGTTATCCAAGATCCAGCGGATTTTGGGACCGGAAAAATATGTGGCAAGTGGCAACCCGGTCTTTTTACGGAAGCGATCCTGGCCGCCTTTGCGTGCATATTTGGAAATGATCGCATCGGTGCGAGTGTCCTGCCAGACGATGGCATTGTATATGGGTTGCCCGGTGTTCTTATCCCACACTACAGCCGTTTCACGCTGATTGGTCACGCCGATAGCTGCAATGTCGACGGCAGACAATCCCTGCTTCGCCAACGCTCCCTCAATCACCTCCTGCGTCCGTTCCCAGATCTCGAGCGGGTCATGCTCCACCCAACCCGGTTTGGGATAGATCTGTTTGTGTTCTTTTTGGTGAACGGCAACTACATTCCCGCCGTGGTCGAAGACAATGAAACGGGTGCTGGTCGTACCCTGGTCAACTGCGCCGACATATTTGGTCATGATTCAGCCTCCAGTGCGAATTGTAAAATAAAACCATGATTTACCCCGAATTTAACACGGGATGGAGATGGACACAAGTAAAAAATGGGGAAACCATTCAGGAATACCTAATCAGATCTCGGTACGCTCTATTGCTACTTATGCAAGAGCGTAATAAAAAACTCACCCGCGAAAATCTGATTTTAGCGGGTGAGACAGGCTGGGAGATAAACTTGGAAATTATTTTTTAGATTTTACAGAAGCCCTGCGGGAAACAGCTTTCCGGGGAGCTTTAGTCGCGGCGTCCGCTTCAGACGTAGTTGGCTCTTCATCAGCATCCGTAAAGAAACGATAAGCCAAAAGAGCCACGGTCGACCCGATCAATGGACCGAAGAGATAGATTACGTAGGTATAAACATTCCCCAGACTTGGTGCTGCATAAACCGCCGTCCCCAAAGTGCGAGCCGGGTTGAGGGAAGCGCCTGTCAGAGTACCTCCGGCAAGAATCGCGGCAGTCAGAGTCATACCAATTGCCAGACCTGCCATCGAACCGCCTTTTCCGCCAACGGCGGTATGAAGGATTGTATTGACGAGGAAAAAGGTCAAGACCGCCTCGACTACCATCGCAAGAATGGGCATGCTATCGGTCAGGGAGCCCACAGTCGCGCCGCCAGAAACATCCCCAGTGAAAAGATGGAGCGCACCGGCAGCGGAGATCGCACCGATGAATTGTGCGATCCAATAGACTGCAGCTTCACTCCATTTCAATGTTCCATTCCATACAAATGCCCATGTCACCGCCGGGTTGACATGTGTGCCCGAGATGTAACCAAATGCATAGGCGAAGACCATTAATGTCAGCCCGTGAGCAAGAGCCACGCCCACCAAACCCGCACCAGATACGCCCGCTCCTGCCCCAATGAACAAGAGCGCGAACGTACCGATGAATTCGGCGAAGAAAACTTTCCAGTTGATCATGCTTCCTCCAATGAAGTCGATTTAATCTTTATAACCCCGATAACTACGTTTTGCTACGCGTCTTCCCAGTTCCGCGCACCGGAAAGAAAGGACTTGCCTGACATGGCTTTTTTTCCTGCGGGTTGAACCTCTTCAAGAAAGAGATATCCATCGAATGTCGCTATCGCGGGCTCGCCACCAACCACAAGATGCACTCCAGGCGATTGAGCCCCGTATGTGGGAATTACATCGGTTCGCGCTTTCAAGACTTTGAGTGGTCCACCATTATAGTCCAACCACGCCCCGGGCCAGGGGTTCATCGCGCGGACTCTTCGTTCCAGAGCTGTAGCAGGTTGAGTGAAATCGAGCAAGCCATCCTCTTTTTTGAGCATCGGCGCATACGTTACGCCATCGTCAGGTTGAGGCTGAGGTGTGATCCTGCCAGCAATATAATCCGCCAGGGTTTCGATAAGCAGGTCAGATCCCAGCGCGGATAATGTCTCGAAGAGCGAGCCCGCTGTATCTTCGGGTTTGATGCGGAGCTTATTCTTCCTCAACATCGGACCAGTGTCGAGACCTACATCCATTTTCATGATGGTCACACCGGTCTCCTCATCCCCCGCAAGTATGGAGGCGTTGATGGGCGCTGCACCGCGCCACCGCGGAAGCAGTGAAGCATGCACGTTGATGCAGCCGTATTTCGGCAAATCCAAAACATCCTTTTTTAGAATTTGACCGAATGCTGCCACTATGATGAGATCTGGATTCCATGCTTTAAGTTGGACCATCACTTCAGGATCACGTAAACGTTCCGGCTGGATGATCGGTATGTTTAATTCTTGAGCCAGCGTTTTGACAGGTGGAGCTTTCATTTCACGTCCACGCCCGGATGCACGGTCTGGCTGGGTAACGACACCGACGACCTGATAATGCTTGGTCAATGATCGCAGGCTGGGAAGGGCAAAATCGGGCGAACCCATGAAAACAACACGGATTGACATGGCACGATTCTAGCATAATCGAATGTCGGCATATATTCGAATACAAACCATACAGTACCATTGGGTGAAAACTGACTGGTTGCGCCGGAGCGTGATTGGTTGTAAAATACTGAAAATTCAAACCCAACTTATTCGGAGGAATAAACCATGTCTCAAGCTCCCATGTCGGATATCACCCAGGACGATAAACTTTGGGCGATGCTCAGTTACCTGATCCCCATCATTGCGATTGTTGTATTGTTCATGGAAGACAAGAAGGCACGCCCATACGTTAAGTTCAGCGCCGTGCAATCTCTCGTGGCGTCGATCGCGATCTCGATCATTTCCGCGGTCACCCTTGGCTGCGGTAGCGTTCTTGCTTTTGCGCTTCTCTGGTGGGCTTACCAGGCATATCAGGGCCAGGATATCCGCATCCCGGTCATCACCGACTTCATCCACAACCAGGGTTGGGCGTAATCCGTTCTATTTGGATAAAAAAGACTCGCGGTCAAACGCGGGTCTTTTTTCATGGTAAATGGAGAATGAAATGACAGACCAAATTCCGCAGGCACAACCGCCCCTCACCCGGGAACAAGAGCGTCAGTGGGCAATGATCGCTCACTTGAGCGTTTTGATCAACCTGTTCACAGTTTTCATGGGAGCTTTTGTACCCCTGGTGATTTATTTCCTTCACAAGGATCGTTCCCGTTATGTGGCCTATCACTCAATGCAATCGTTCGTAATGCAGGCGATCTGCTCTTTCGGTGGAGGGCTTTTCGCAGTTGTAATTGGTGGTTTAAGCCAGGTCCTGCCGGGCATCGGGCTGATCTGCCTGCCCATCTCCTGCTTGTTTGCGATCCTGCCAATTGTCGCATTGATCTACGGAACCTACGGTGGTTTACAAATCAACCAGGGAAAGGATTTCAAATATTGGATGGTCGGCGACTGGGTCGGAAATGCGATGGGTTATTAACCTCCATCAAACTAGACAAGTGGAATTAAAAACTCACCCGTGGCACATTGCTCACGGGTGAGTTTTTCTTACCCTTGTTTACTCAGGGAATGGTCCCGGCAATATCAGAACCGATACGGATTTCAATATCCACTGTTTGAGAGGGATCGGGGACAAAGCGTATCTGCCGGTCTGAGAGACCGAATGTACCCTGCAACCACTTTATTGTGTAAAGTTTGGGGCCATAAACAACAATGACGGTCTGGCTATAGATCTCAGGAGAGGCAGCAACCTCGGTGACCGTCATTCCGTAGGATTGGAAAACACCAGCGGCTCTTTGGTCGAGTCCCGGTGTGAAAGTCCCATCCATAACACGGACTCGGGCTTCTTCGCCTGCCATCGCCTGGGCAATCAGGTTGATATCGGTATATCCGATCGGCACGGCTACAGGGCTTGTTGGACCAGTAGTGGTAAATATCTCATCACGCAAAACGCGGATCTTGTCCATCACCGGTTTGAGGATACTGGCTTCCTCACCGCCGAGGATGGTCTTATCGAAGATTGCCATGCCTTGCTGCGGGTCGATCACGCCCCTCTTGACGCTGTCGGGTTGGATATCCTTGCCAAGGATGGCAAGTTTTATCGCATCATCGAATGCCATATTGGTTTTGATGCCATACGAGAGCTCGTTATATAGCCCGGGAGCCGCAGCAATGAATTTGGGGAAGTTCTCCGGTTCGATGATGATCGCTTGCAAAGCCAGCACCACTTCCTGTTGGCGCCTGGCGCGGTCGGCATCGCCGCCTGAAGTATGGCGGTTCCGGGCATATGCCAACACCTTCCAACCGTCGCACAACCTGCGCTCGCCGCCGGGGGTGATGACGATATGGTCCGTACCGCCACCAACGGGATCAAGGACCATTTTCTCTGTTGGAGCTACGTAGATACAACCACCGATCTTGACCAACTCGTCCACCATGCGGGTGAATACGTTGAAATCCACCTGCACAAAATAATCGACGGGCACACCGATAAATTGCGAAACGGTCTTCATTGCCATCCCCGGCCCACCGCCGGGCAATTGCGAACCTTCACCACTGGGATACGCCGTGTTGATGCGGCTATATCCGAAGCCAGGGATGTTCACCCACATATCGCGAGGGATGGACAACATTCCCGCAGTTTTCGACACAGGATCGATGGTGAAAAGGATCATCGAGTCAGTACGCGGCGGACCCTGGTTTTCCTCCAAGTCACGCGCATCCAGACCGATGAACAGGATATTGATGCGACTGGCGCCATCCCATGCGGGAGGCAGGGAGGCTGCATCAGGAATGACATTCGGCGCGGGAGGCAAACCCGTCGCAACCGCCCCGGTAGGATCGTTAATCACAGGTCCATCGCTCGTAGCCGCCACACCACATTGCGCAGGAGGAATGCCTGGTAATGCGGTGAGCGTCCAACATTCTGTAAAGTTTCTCGCCACAATAAACGCAGTGATCGCCAACGCAATCGTAATCAGCCAAAAGATCACCTGCCCAATGGAAGGGCGGCCGATCTTGATATTCTTTAGAAATTCAAATCTATCCATTTACTCCATTACCTCAGGGCTTAATATATACCATATCCAGCCCAAGCCGTTCCAAGCCTTTTTGTGCCCAGTAGCCAAGCACCGCAGAATCTTCCTGTATGCATTTCATCATAACCGGGATGGCGCGATGATCCTTGAGTTCAGCAAGTGCGCGCAAAGCAAGGATGCGAATCTTCAGGTCGCCTTCTTTTGCAGCCTCGATAAGACTCTCTACCGAGGGTTTTCCTAATTTGACAAGTGCATTCGCCGCAAGCCCCGCAGTGAGCGGGTCGCTGTCACTAAGAGTTCTTACCAACGCCGGGAGGGCATCTTCGCCGGGATGGTCAGACAGACCCAATGCTGCAGCGGCACGAACCTCAGCGTTGGAATCTTCCAGGTAGAGGACCAAGTCCGAGGTCCGCGCTTGAGGCGAAGCGGCGAGAGCACGCACCGCCCACCAGCGCCAATCCAGATTATCGGAGCGGGCAAGTTCCATTAATGGAGGGATTGCCGCCGCTCCCATCTTTACAATGGAAGGAATGGCATTCTCCGCCCGCTCATCATCCCCGGACGTTAATTCGGCGAATGGGTCATCCATCTACTTTGGAGGAGGGGGGACGGGCAGGGCATCCTGCGCCGTGGCAACCCACTTATCGCCTTCATCGATCAACATGACGGGAATATCATCGACGATCGGATATTTGCGGCCACAATCCTGGCAGATGAGCCAGGAATCTTTATACATGACAAGCATGCCTTCTTTTTCACGGACGCAATTGGGGCAACGCAATATTTCGAGCAATTCGGTGCTGACCATTGTTTCTCCTTTTTCGGTGGAAGATTGTACCATCTGAGTCCAACGCTTCATGAGGTCGGATGCGCAGAGTCAATATAATTTGCACTCCCCCGCTAAGAACTCACATTGCAAATCTCACTCTTCCGCGCGAGTTTCTTGGGGCTGTCAGACCCGGGCCCGAACTGACAGACCGCCGCCCAAGGCTCATAATGGGTCTGGATCTGGTCGGTGAAATACACCAAACCTCCGCGCCAGACCGTGCGGGTGACGGTCACATCCGCGCCTTCGGCGGCGTAATCGACCTGCTTGATCTCATTGGCTTTCAGGTCCGGGTTTTCCTCGAAGACCGTCTCTGGCGCAGGGACAATGTTTTGGGGACCGGTCGTTTCCCAGGTAATGGAACGGCCATCGGATGTGGAATAGATTTTCCATGTCAGCGTACGCGCACCGACATTGACATAGGTTTCCATCAACATCCAATAGGGTGTGTCATTTTGGAACTTGAAATCCACCAGCGGGAAGTAGACTGTGGCATCCATCCCGGCAAATTGGGTGTCCACATGCCCGCTCGCATCCATTTCGTAATAAGGGACACGGTATGCATGCGAATATCGTTCGATGATGGGAAATCCTGCAAAAAATACTGTACGGAACAAGGTCGTGCTGACCTGGCACACTCCGCCACCCACACCCTTGATGGTTCGTCCGCCATAAATGATGAGCGCTTCCGCGTATCCGTTCTCAAGGCTCACATCGCCTAATACACTGCCCATTGAGAAAGTTTCACCGGGAGCAATCAGCAAGCCGTGATACTGTGAAGCCGCCGTAACAATATTCTGAATGCGCGCCTCACTGGAGCCATAGAAGTAGGTCGTCTGCGTCGCGACCAGTTCCACGATCCCCAAGTCTGGGCCGGCTGCCTGGTCCGAGATGGCAGGTTGCTGTTCTGCCACCACAAGGTTTACGCTATGTTCCCCTCGCTGCAATGCCACGTTGACGGCATCGATGGTGGCTTCCACATCCATTTCACGCCCGACGGTTGATGAGGAGATCGGCTCGATCTGCCCGGTCGAATCATTGAACTCGAAGCGTGCATCGCGCGGTTGACGATCCACCAAAACCTTCAAGTCCGACAGCGATTTGCGTAATTCTGTTTCATCCAATCCCACCTGCACCTGCGGAATACCGTTCGCATCTGCAACGAAGGTCGTTACGAGCATATTAGCCAATACGGGTACATCGAAGGTCCACGGGCCGGGATCGCCGGAACCTGTATTTGGGAGTGTCATAGTGAACGACTGGCTCAGCATGACCCGTGCCTGTTCTGCCTGGGCGTTCACATCTAACATCCGCGGCGAAGTTTCCTGGACCACTAGCGGGACTTCACCATCTCGAAAACTTTGCAACTGCGCACCAAGGTAGATCAAGGTTGCGTCGAGATTCAGCGAACGCCCCAACCGACCCGGCTCCGAGATCACATTCGTCCCCTCAACACGCAATACAGCTTCTGCAACCGGCTGGTCGATCTGAACAGCGATGTTTTGGAGATACGCGTAAGCCACACGCTGATCAAAGAGGATCACTGGCGGCACATCCGCGCCCAACCCCCGCGCACGGATCTGAGCCGAAAGAGAGGTGAACAAACCTCCCGAGCGGCCGTGTTCATATGCAGCATTGGCGCTTGCCGTAGGGTCAAATACCATTCCCAATTCAACCGGCGACGCGACCCATACCTTATCCCCGTCGCGGAATAATATCTTTCCAGTGGAAGCATATGAAAGGGTCTGGCTCAACTTCAGCGCTGCCTCACCCCGCGAGAGTCCTGAGAGGTCCACGCCCGCCACACTCACACCGGGAAAGATCCGCCCGGCATTGGCAAGTTGATAAACGAGTGTCCACATCAGGACGATGCCGATGAATAAGATAAATCCGCCAACCAGGGCTGCAAAGATCCGTCTGGGCAGGTCGCGCCGCGAGTTCATATAGGTCATGAACCGGGATTATAACGAATTATTTTCGGCGATTATGAAAAGTCTCTCACCATTGGGGCTGGAAGATTATTCGGTACAATTGTCGAAACTTAACTTTAGGAATGAAATGCCCATGACCCGCACCCTGATCTTTCTCTCCATCTTTTTTTTATTGAGCGCTTGCGCGCCCGCCCCGACCTCGGCGCTGCAACCTGATGCCGCCACTGAGGTTCCTGTTCCTCTGTCGATCCCGGCAACTTACACCGCCCCCCTCCTCCCCACTGAGACCTTCACCCCCAGCCCCATCCCGCCGACAGACACTCCCATTCCCACTGCCACGGCAACGCCTGTCGAAAGCCTGAAAGCCAAAGTAAGCGTAGAAAAAATCATTTGCCGTTATGGACCCGGCAAGAATTATCTCTACCTGATCGCATTTAACGTCAACACACCCATCCGTCTGCTGGGACGCACCGAGGGCAAGAATAACTGGGTACTGGTCGAAAATGGAACGCAAGATTGCTGGCTGGATTCAACCCAGGTCACCATCGAAAATGGTGCAACCATCGATACACTGCGAATCGTCTACCCAACTGAATATAAGATTCCCGTATCGCCCTATTACGGACCAACCAAGGTACTTACTGCCGAGCGGACTGGCGACGAAATAAAAATCAAATGGTCAGAAGTGCTCGTCAGCCCCGGGAAATATGAAGATGAGAACATGTTCCCGTACATCGTTGAAATCTGGTATTGCAAGGAAGGAGAAATCTACTTCGATACACTTGGCTCGCGCATTCCGGAGATCACCTTCAGCGACGAAGCCGGTTGTGCCGAACCCTCGCGCGGACGGGTGTACATCCAAGAAAAGCACGGCTATGCAGGTCCAGCGGAAATTCCCTGGCCGGGAAGATGACCACTACTCTTAGAACTCCGAGGTCTCATGGACCTCGGAGTTCGGTGTGATATTGCTATGGCGCATCTTTGGCGCAACGGAAACCCATCTCATTGGTAGGTACATTTCCGCCTCCCCCTTCCCTTCCCGCAGATTGAATATCGTTATAAAGAAAGCCGCCTCCCTTTCTTACATGGCTCTCTCCCTTCGCCGGTCCTTGCGGATTGACGGCTTCTTCGTCAAGTGTTTTGTAATAATCCTCCTGATACCAATCGGCAACCATTTCCCAAACATTCCCAGCCATGTCGTATAAACCGTATGGGCTTTTTCCAAGTTCATAATGGGCAACTTCGGTGACATCCCCCGGAGAAGTATTGTAGTTAGCAAACTCGGTTCCAATTAATTCACCCCAAGGATAGGTGCGCCCATCCTCTCCGCGGGCAGCCTTCTCCCACTCTGCTTCGGAGGGAAGCCTACGTCCCGCCCAATTACAATAAGTATTGGCATCCTCCCATGAGACGAAGACAACCGGATAATTTCCATACCGATCATCCTGGTAATACGGACTCAATGTCGATGGTTCTTTACACTCGCTGGCAGCAACACAATTTTGATATTTCTCGTTGGTGACCTCAGTTTCATCCATCCAATACGCATCCAGAAAGACTTGATGAACAGGTTCTTGATCTTTGAAATTTTCCGGGGCGCAATTTCTAAATGGATAGGTACGGGTCTTTTCGCATTCAGCCGCAGCGTGTTCGACTGTGTCTCCCATGATAAATAATCCTGCAGGGACGTAATGAATACGCATATCATCTACCGACGCTAGTTGGACGGCACCGAGCTTGGGGGTCGACAAGAACGGCGTCGATGTCATTTCGAGGGTTGGAGATTTACTTCCTTGACTTTCTCCAGTTGGATTGGATATAGGTGCTTCGGTCGCATTTGATGCAGACTCAAATAACCCTACAATCGACGGTGAAGCAACCCATACAGCAAACGCAATCACCACTCCACTAATCAATAAGCCTAACCACTGCTTTGAAGGTTTTCTCTTTGATAAAGATCGCGGAATTGATTTTGAACGAGCAGGCGTTTCATCTTTTCGCGGCGGGAGGAATTCTTCAGTATGCACAATTTCCCCGCCGTCATCAGGAATTTTATGGGTTTTTTCAATGGGCTTTTTAGGGGTTTGAAGTGGTTTTGCAGACGACGTGACAACAAGTCTGTCCAATGCAGAGATAAAAGCATCGATACTTTCAAAACGATCCTTCGAATCTCTTGCCAGAGCCTTGATCAAAATTTGCTCGATGGCTTCAGGCAGGTCGGCAGTGAATTGTCGCGGGCTGGGCAAAGGCTCGGTTGCCTGTTTAATAAGAAGCTCGGCAGGCGTATCTGCCTTGTAGGGTTTTCGCCCGGTGACCATTTCATATAATACGATTGCCAGAGAATACAGATCCGATTGCGGGCTGGTAGTACCTGTCCATTGTTCAGGAGACATGTAATCCGGTGTACCGATTGCCATCCCGGAGCCGGTCAGCGTTGTGGTTTCATCACCCCCAAATAATTTCGCAATGCCAAAATCCGAAAGCATCGGTTCGCCCCCGTCCGTCATGAGAACATTCGCCGGTTTGATATCGCGATGCAACACTCCGTGCTGGTGGGCATATGCGACGCCGCGCGCGACCGGCAAAATCAATCGCAGGGCTTCCTGCCAGGGACTTGGATTACCAAGAAATTTCTTCAACGTGCCGCCCGGCAGGTATTCCATAACAATATATGGCTCACCCCCATGCTCCCCATAATCGTACACTTTGACAATATTCGGATGCGAGAGTTTCGCCAGCGATTTGGCTTCGCGCTCGAATCGTTTCAATATCTCCCCAATCGTGTCTGTCGAAAAGGCTCCGCTTCGAATGATCTTAATCGCCACTTCGCGTTCGAGGCGCGTGTCATATGCCTTATAAACGACTGCCATCCCCCCTTCTCCAAGCCGTTCTGTGAGAAGATAACGTCCCAAATACTGCCCGGTTAGATCGTTCATACCTATCCCATGATGTGAAATAAGCAGATTCTATCATCACCCACCCCATGCCTCAATTGCAATTTATGTTCAAGATCAAACAGAGATTTCCTTTTTCCTCAACCCTTCCCACGGGTTTTCGCCGCGCCAGATCATCAGCCCGTGTAGAATCAGCCCGAGTTGAGAAAAGGCAAACCAGGCAAGAACAATTGAAAGGGAGAGCGAGGCGTTATCGATCCAGCCGGGGGTGGAGTCTTTTAAATTTCGCACTTGCGCAAGCCAGTCGGTTAGTTTTAAGTCATATCCTTCAAGAACTTCGAGCAGGGCTTGTAAATTTTCTTTGGTGGTTTGGAAATCACCGCCCAGCAAATAAGATGTATCGCTAATGAAGACTGAGGCGCGCTGGGCGATCCCCTGCACATCGGCAATTTCGGTATCGAGTGAATCCACACCCGAGATGATCTCTGCCAACAAATCATCGCCGGGGACTTCGAAATTGACAAAGGGCAGGGAATTCAATTGCTCCAATGCATCACGCAAATCCACCAACACACCCCGGACCTCGGTAATTCTTGCTCGCGTATTTTCCAATCCGGGGATAAGCTCTTCGTCGAGCGTCTGATTGACTTCCTCCAAGGCGTCTTTGGCGCTGGTGGCTTTTTCGGTGAGCGATGCCAGTGCATCCTCCGCCGACTGAATGATTCGCAAAGCGCGCTCGATCTCCGCCTTCGCCATGCGCAAATCGGTTTGAATCTGCGTCAGCTGAGTCTCCGCCTCGTCTAGGCGAGTTGTGACTTCGAGAGTCAATGGCTCGTTATACACCCAAGCAAGGATGACACCTGCAAAGCTGCCCAGCAGGAAAATGGAACTGATTCCGATCAAAAGACCCGCCAAAATTTTTCGTGTCATGGTTCCTTCCTTTCGAAGGTTAAAACCCCCAGACCCGTAAAACGTTTAGACTACGATCAAAAACCCCAATTTTCGCTCTTATCGGACTGGTTAACCAAATTGCTTATTTACTTGACAATCCATCTAATTTAGACTATCATCTAATTAGACATTTATCTAACTCAGCCACCTGCCTAACCGTCCCCTTTCAGAGAGAGAGGAGCCCATGTCTATTACTACGCTTGAAGAACCGACCATGGAAAATATAAAACCGACATCCGCCTCAGACCTCGCCGAAGCTGATACCTCAGCTCGGAGCCTTTTCACCCATCAGACCGGTCAGACGCTTATTGCCCTTGGCACATTGTTCAAACATGTGCCCCCCTTCAATGAAACAATCGACAAAAGCACTGGCGACACCCTGATCTCCATCGGTAAAAAACTAAAAGGACAAAAATAACTCCTCCAAGACCGGGTGACAGTCCACGATCAGACTGTCGCCCGAGATATTAATTCCCTGGAGACGCCGCCCCATGAGAAAAAACTCGCCAGTCATCGTTTGGGATTTCGGAACCGCCTACGAATTATTCATCAGCCTGCATGTCCTGACCGAACCAGATTATTTCGGAATCCGCCCATCCTACGCCGCCAGCGTCCGTGCGCGCATCCCAGCGGCAGAACGAAAACTGCTGGAAGAGTTATTTCCCTTGTTAGGGGTCCCGCTCAGGTGGCTTCACCACCTATCCGCCCCCAAAGATGCCATTAGTGCGCTTTGGGCACTCAAACAAATTCCTCCCGGCGAGCGAATGATCAAACTTTACAGTGTCCGCGAGCCGTACGAACCCGAGGAAACTGACGAGAAGGATAAGCATAAAAACTACAAGGAAGCGCTTTTGCGAATTGCCGCAAAAGGAACATACACAGATGCGGATGTGGATTTCTTCCACAAAATTTTTACTAAAAAACACAGCTCGATCAAACGCGAAGAGTCCGAATCAGCATTGAATTGGTGGAGCCGACCCTCCGAACTGGGAGAAGCCTTCTTCTCCGCGCTCCAATCGTATTATGAAGCATTCTTCGAAGAGGAAGAAAAACGTGTCGAACCCGTGCTTCGGGCAGCCTTGGAACATGCCAAGGCATTATCCTCCACCCTTGGTTTTGATGAATTTTTCACCGAAATTTCGCAGGGCTTGCAGCTCGGGGATGAATTCGATGCAAGGACTTTCATCATCGCGCCGGCTTTCTGGACGACACCGCTGGTCTTCTTCGAAAAATTTGACCGCAACACCATGCTGCTGGCATATGGCGCCCGCCCCGCGGATATGTCCGTCATCCCCGGCGAGATCGTCCCCGATGCGCTTGTGCGTTCGCTCAAAGCATTAGCCGACCCGACTCGCCTCAAGATCATGCGTTATCTGACCAATGAGAGCCTGACCCCATCCGAGATCGCCCGCAAACTCCAACTCCGCCCGCCGACCGTCACCCATCACCTCAGGGAGTTGCGACTCGCCGGGCTGGTTGAATTCTCCCTCATGCATGAAGAAAACCGTTACACCGCCCGCAAGCAAGGCATCGAAGCAGTGTACCAAATCCTAAACGCATTCCTCAAAGGTGAACCGATCCAAGAAATGCCATGAACCTACAAGAAAAAAAGACCCATAGCCTCTTCTTTATTTTTGGAGAATACCTCTCCCACATCCGCGCATTCAAGTCGAATGCGCGGCTTTATCTTCTTAACGTCATCATCACCGGTGTGGTGATGGGCGTCTTCCGGTTGATCTTCAACTTCTACGCCCTCAGCCTCGGCTTCGACGAATCTGTGCTGGGCAATCTGATCACCACCAGCAGTTTCGTTGCGCTGATCGCCGCATTGCCAATGGGTTATCTCGCGGATACCATCGGGCGGAAAAACTCGCTCGTTCTTTCAAGCGCCTTGCTGGCAACAGCCATTCTTGCCATGGCGCTCTGGCAGACAGAAACATCGCTCTACGCCATGAACGTGGTATCCGGGCTGGCACAAAGCCTTGCCGGTGTGACAATGTCGCCCTTCCTGATGGAAAACAGTGATGAGAAGGAACGAACCTACCTCTTTAGTTTCGGGCAAGGTCTGACCATGACAATGGCATCCATCGGCAACTGGATCGGCGGCTACCTACCCACCTGGATGGGAAATGCGGGGAACTTCCCGGCGACAAGTAGCCATGCCTACGGAAATTCCATACTCGTGGCAGGTGTCTTTGCAGTTGTAGCGATCATGCCGCTGATGTTCATCTCTTCCCCGAAAATTTCACGCGGACAGAGGGCGGTTTTCGCTCCATTCGAATTTGCCTCAAAACACCCGGGCATGCTGGTCAAATTCATCCTGCCGATGCTTCTCACCTCGCTTGGAGCCGGGTTGATCATGCCCTTTATGAACGTTTTCTTTCGCGTCGTCCATCACCAACCCGACCCGGTCATTGGCGCATTGTTTGCCTGGGGTTCCCTGGCAATGGGCATCGGCTTGCTTGCTGCGCCTCCCCTCGCTGAGCGAACGGGAAAGATACAACTCGTCGTCATTTCGCAGGCATTGTCGATACCCTTTCTCATCCTGCTTGGTTTTTCACCCATCTTCTGGGTTGGTGCCGCGACCTATTACATCCGTCTGGCATTGATGAACATGAGCAGCCCGGTCTATCAAGCATTCGTCATGGAACATGTCGAGCCATCTGGGCGTGCGACCGTGGCGAGCCTGACCAGCATGGCATGGAATTTTGGCTGGGCATTCAGCCCTACCATCAGCGGCTGGTTGCAAGTCAAATACGGATTCGGCCCTCCGTTCATCGGCACAATCATCTTATACACGATCTCAGTCCTGTTGTATTGGGTGTTCTTCTGGCGCGGCTCGGTCGAACCCGTCCAGGCGCCGGTTGCAGCAGATTGATAAATTAAGACTCGCCGGGTTTTGGCAACCTGTCGAGTCTAAATAAATTCTGGCAAAATTGGGGAATGCTGACTAAAGATATCCTCATCATTGGCGGCGGTCCGAGCGGACTCTCGACCGCGCTCCATCTCGCGAAGTTCGCCCCGCACCTCACTCCCCGAATCCTGATCCTCGAAAAGGAACATTATCCACGCCCGAAACTTTGCGCAGGCGGGCTGGTCGTTGATGCAGAGAGGATCCTCGAAGCTCTCGGTTTGGATGTGAACGAAGTTCCCAATGTCACCTCAAGTGAGATCCGATTTGATTTTGGCGGGAACGGGCTACGGGTGCGCATGCCAAAGAGTCATGCGCTACGAGTCATTCGACGTAATGAGTTCGATC
>CAZYLM010000004.1:0-36473 GCA_964648645.1 uncultured Anaerolinea sp. | reverse complement strand
TTGGGGTTAAGGAGTGCTGAGGGCGAGTCAAGAAAATATCAAGAATCAAAGGGAAAGGATAAATTAATTATTAGTGCTCCAGGCATTCACTTGATTTCGACCGGAATTCTTCGATTTGTACATCGCCTTATCTGCGCGTTCCAACAGTGCATCGAAAGTCTTACACGAATTATTGTATTCAGCGACACCAACACTAACTGTAATGGAGAGTGCGTTTGTAGGTTTGGAACCGTTCGCGGGGAATTCCATTTCTTGAACTACTCTCCTTAAACGCTCTGCAACCTCCAGTGCGTCATTCAGTTTAGTTTCCGGCATGGCGACCGCAAATTCCTCGCCGCCCAGCCGCCCGAAGATATCGTCGGTGCGTAGGGATGACTTGCAAGCATTTGTGACACGAACCAGCACTTCATCTCCCACTTTATGCCCATGGCGATCGTTGTATTGTTTGAAGTCATCCACATCCAGCATGATGACCGAGAACGGGATATTGGAAGCCTCCACCCTGGAAAATTCCGCTTCAGCGAGTTCGAAGAACCGACGACGATTGAGAAGCCCTGTCAGCGGATCTGTATCCGCAAGTTTATGAATGGAATCGAAGAGCTTCGCATTCTCAATGGCAATGGCGGCATGCGAACCCAGAACTTCGAGCAAATACAGGTCGTCATGGTCGTAGGCATCCACCTTGAAGGACTGCGCAGAGACCATGCCGTAGATCTCCCCATGTAAAAGCATCGGTACGGCAATAATGGACTGGGTCAGGTCTTCCTCCACCGCTGAGCCGTAGACTTCGAACTGAATATTGCTCGAATCCATTTCTGCTGTATTGTTGAACATCAGGGGTTTACATGTGCGGACGATCTTGCCCGCCATACCGTGGTCCGCCAGATAGCGGTTCGTAAATACCCGCCGATTTGGGTATTCGACAGCATAGATCGGAACGATCTCGTTTTTTTCGAGATCATACCCATCGATCACAAAGTCATCACAAGACATCACCTGCGTGACAGTCTCGTATACCACCTGGCATACATGTTCCAGCTCGAGGCTGGCATTAATCGCAGCAAGAGCAGAATGGAGAACATTCAGCCTGCCTGAAAACTCGCTCAATGCTTCCTGTGCCCAGATCCTCTCCAGTGCGCCAGCGCAATGACTTGACAGGTCTCTCAACAGTTCAAGCTGGGTTTTCTTGTAATGGTTCCGCTGATAGCTTTGAATGGACAAGACCCCAATCGTTCGATATCCGCTGACGACCGGAACGAACAGGTGAGAAAGTGTACGATGACTACGATCGCCAAAAGATAGCGAAGGCAAAACCTCCAAGGCATTTTTATAACTCGATAAAAAGCCGCCGGACCGAATCGCCCTCAACATATTATCACTAGGCTTTGTCGGCGCTACATCCGTTTGTATGATCCGTTCTCCATCTATTGTATCGATCGTCAATAACGGGCGTGGTTTTCCGCCAATTTCCGGATCGTACAATATAAGATAACAGGCATCCCAGCCGATCAATTTATCTGCAACATCAAGGATGATGCGCGCCGCTATCCTCGCATCCGACGTACCAGCAAGCTCCCTGCCCAGCCGGGCAAGGGTATTGACATCGGTACGCGGACTTTTCCTCCCGGTCATTTGCTTCTTTGCCGTTTTGCTTCATAGAGCAGCAATGCAGCAGCGATGGAAACATTCAAAGAGTTTACTTTTCCAGACATCGGGATGGTGACACGCGCTTCGGCAGCATCCATCCAAAAATCGGTCAGCCCTTCATCTTCGGTTCCAACGGCGATTGCCAGAGGGGATTCCATGTCGGCGGATGTGTATGCTTCGCTTCCAGAAGGAGATGCAGCGATCACTCGCATCTTTCTTAATTTCAGCCAATCCAGTGCCTGACGAGAATCCACTTCGATGGCGGGTACTGCAAAGACCGCGCCCCGACTGGCGCGGATCACGTTGGGGTTCCATACGTCCACTCTAGGATCACACACGAGGACTGCGTCCACTCCGGCGGCGTCTGCGGTGCGCAGGATCGCCCCTAAATTCCCGGGTTTCTCAACAGCTTCGGCGACCAATATCAACGGGGTATCGGATATTATTAAATCTTCCAGCTTGCGTAAAGGTAGGGGAAAGACACCCATCCACCCATCCGGGTTGTCGCGATAGGAGATCTTTTCAAAGACAGCGCGAGTGACCGTCAGACTTTCAGTGTGTGAAAACGTCAAGGTTTGGTTGACAAGTTCAGGCGCAGAAAGAAGCGTCTGCGGAACAAAGCCGCAGCCCAGGGCAAGAGTCAACTCATCGAAGCCTTCCACAAGGATCAATCCGTCTTTCTTTCTTTGACGTTTATCCTCCCGTAGTTTAACAAGATGTTTGACGCGAGGGTTTTGGAGGCTGCTAATGTCCATTCAATTCTCTAGAAGGAGGCATGACGCTTGATGGGTTTTGCTCAAGCTGACGGCATCAGGGTCGACCGTTTTGCACTTCTCCATCACAACGGGGCAGCGCGGATGGAACCGGCACCCCGATGGAATATTGATCGGGTTTGGTGTTTCTCCCTGCAGAATGATCCGTTCGTGGCGCAGGCGCGGATTCGGAACCGGGATGACCGAAAGCAAAGCCTTTGTATATGGGTGCCTCGGCTGCTCAAGAACTTCGTGCATTGTTCCTATTTCAACAATACGCCCAAGATACATAACAGCCACGCGGTCTGCAAAGAAACCGACGGAACCAAGGTCGTGGGTGATGAAGATGACGGCGATTTGACGTGTAATACGCAGTTCTGCTAGAAGGTTGATGATCTCGGCGCGGATCGAGACATCCAGCATCGAAACGGGTTCATCGGCAAGCAGGATCTCAGGTTCTAAAACGAGAGCAGCAGCAATAACCACCCGCTGGCGTTGTCCACCTGAAAGTTCGTGCGGGAATCGCTTGAGATAAACCTCGGCTGGTTTCAAGCCGGCATCTTCCATTGCCTTCCGCACACGTTCATCGCGCTCTGTTTTTCCTTTGCCGATGTTGTGCACCTGCAAAGGCTCGCTTACGATCTCCTCGATGGTTTGAGTGGGATTCAAAGATTCGTAAGGGTCTTGAAAAACCATCTGGATCTTGCGGCGCAGTTCCTTCTGTTTGGTATCGTTCAGATGGGTAACATCACGACCTTCAAATAATATACTTCCTTCAGTCGAATCTTCCAGTCCCATTAAAAGGAGGGAAAGGGTTGACTTCCCACAGCCACTTTCGCCAACAAGTGCGATCACTTCACTACGCTGCAGGGTGAGGCTGACTCCATCCACCGCATGGACATGTTTTATCTGGCGGGAGAAAAGAGACGGACGTCCCGTGTCGAAATACTTCTTCAGATCGCGAATTTCGAGAAGGTTTTCTGTATCCATTAGGACGCCTCAAGGAGATGACAGCTCGCATGGTGAGATTTTCCAATATCGTGCAGGGCAGGCAGCTCAGCATGGCAGCGATCGAAAGCAACGGGGCAGCGCGGAGCAAACCGGCAACCCGCGGGCAGGGACTCCAAACGCGGAGGGTAGCCGGGAATGGAGGAAAGTTTTTTCTCAGGTTTGCTTAGATCCGGAAAGGCTTTCAATAATTCCTGTGTATATGGATGACGGGCATCATTGTAGATGGTATCCACGTCAGCATACTCTGCAGTCACACCACCGTACATCACCAGAACTCTGTCGCAAATTTCTGCCACCACTCCCAGATCATGAGTAACAAAGATGATCGCTAGCCCGAGTTTTTTCCGCAGACTGGCGAGCAGTTCAAGGATTTGCGCCTGGATCATCACGTCCAGAGCGGTGGTCGGCTCATCAGCTATGACGACCTTGGGGTTGCACGCCAGAGCCATGGCGATCATGGCACGTTGACGCATCCCTCCCGAATACTGGTGCGGATAATGGTCTTTCTGATCTGAAGCGATACCTACAAGGTCAAGAAGTTCCACCACCCTTGACTGGATTTTCTTTTTGGGGAAATCCGGCATGTGTTTAAGAATGGCTTCGGCTACCTGCTCCCCCACCGTTCGTACGGGGTTTAATGCATTCATTGCACCCTGAAACACGATCGAAATGCCCTTCCAACGGATCTCGTTCAATTCCTCATCGCTGGCAATCGCGAGGTCTTTGCCACCGAATAAAACCTTCCCCCCTGCAATCTGACCTGCCGCGGGCAACAACCTCAGTAAGGCCAGCATCAAAGTAGTTTTACCGCAACCGCTTTCCCCAACCAAACCGATCAATTCGCCTTCATTCAAAGCAAAGCTGACATTTTCAACCGCACGGGCGGGCGGTTTTCCCTCATTTACATAATGGATGGATAGATTCTGAACCTCGAGCAAACCAGTTTTTCGTTGAACAATTCCGGATTTCTCATTTTGGACCGTGGGTTTTCCAGGCATCAAATGATGCATCTCCAGCCTAGGATTGAGAACCTGTTCCAACCCCTGCCCGAGCAAAGTCAGCCCGAGAACGATCCACACAATTCCCAAGCCTGGGACAACTAGCGCCCACCACGCCCCAACAGACATTGCCCCACGCCCAAATGCATAGTTGAGCATTTGTCCCCAGGAGAGGGTGGTCGGGTCGCCAAGACCAAGGAAGGATAGTGCGCTTTCTTCGAGAATGGCGATTGAGACCACCAGGACTCCCTGCACAACAAGGATTGGCATCACCAAAGGCAGAATATGATTTACGATGATGTGACCATTTCCCGCACCGATAGCTCGGGCGCGTAAAACGAACTTGCGTGATTTGACAGCCAGAGTTTGTGAGCGGACTACACGCGCAGTGGTTGTCCAACCAAGCAACCCTATGACGAAAATTATATTCAACAAGGATGGTTTGGTGAGGGCGACGATCACCACCATCAACGGTAGGTCCGGGATGACCAGCATAATATCTGTAAAACGCATAATGATATTTTCCCAACGTCCGCCAAAAAAGCCCGCCACCAACCCTAATGTACCGCCAATGAATATGGAGATAAAAGCTGCAAAGAATCCAACGATGAGCGAAATATGCGCCCCAAAAACGAAGTTGGAGAAAATATCCTGCCCCGCATCGTCGGTCCCAAACCAATGTGCGGAATTGGGTGGGTTATAAATATCATCGATTGTCACCTGCTGAGATGCTGACGAATCATAAGGCGCAATAAACTGCGCAAAGACTGCAACTAAAACGATGGAAACCAGCATGATCAATCCAACAATGCCCGTCCGGCTTTTCTTAAAAACAACCCAAAATTTCAGCCAACGGTCTTTCCATTGATTTTGTCTGGCATCCATTGGCTACTCCGTTTTCACACGCGGATCAAGATAGGTATAGGTAAGGTCAGCAAGGAAGTTAGCAACGATCACTGCGATTGCGATCATAATGAACGCACCCTGGAGGACGGGAAAGTCTCGCCGCCCCACCGCCTCGAAAATGGATAAACCGAGCCCGGGCCATGAAAATACGGTTTCGATCTGGATCGCACCCGCCACCGTAAAACCGAGATTGATGGCGATCACTGTCACCAATGGCAACATCGCATTTTTAAGGGCATGATCCTTCAGAATTTGAAATGTGGTCAATCCCTTGGCTTTTGCGGTCAGGATGTAATCTTCGGAAAGCACATCCATCAAACTCGAACGCATTATAAGTGTGTACTCCCCCATATAAACAATGGTATAGGTCAACGTAGGAAGGAACAAATGTTTTCCAATATCAAGCCATTGCTGCATGGGTGGCATCGAACTCATGCCAGGCGTGGCTTTACCAGCAAGAGGCAACCCTGTATTACTACCCCAAAATAAAAGAATGATTCCCAGCCAAAAAGTGGGCAAACTCCACGCGATCAAGCTGGCACTGACGGCAGCAAAATCAACGGGAGTCCGCATCTTCCATGCCGCAACAATACCAAAGACCATGCCGATAATGATCGAGAGTAATTGCCCCGCGCCGATCAATAGCACAGTATTCCATAGGCGTTCCGCCAGGATATCCCCGACAGGGCGGTTGGTATGATAACTAAACCCCAGCTCCCCGTGTGCGAGGTTACCGACGTAAATGAAGAATTGCGTATCAAGAGGGTTGACAGCACAATTACCCAGCCTGATGGGGTTGAGGGATTCAAAACAGTTGATGATGGGCTTATCCAACCCGAAACGCACCCGCAGGGCTTCTATGGCATCTTTTTTCAAACGCGGATCACGAATCCCTGCCCTTGCTGGATCGCCAGGCAGAACCCGAAACAGGAAGAAATTTAATACAATGACAAACAGGATGGTAAACAAGGACCATGCTGCTTTTTTAAACAGCGCTCGGGTACGGTTCAAGGTTAACTCCTTGAATATTGATAGACGCCTAAGGGTATTGATAAACCCTTAGGCGTCTGGGTTTGGATAGTTTATTTAACCGGTTCGATAACCACCAAAGAAGTCACATCGGCAAGTTCGACCTTGGGCTGATCCGTGATCCAGCCTGTAAAACGGTCAGTGCGAAATGCCTCGGTGTTTTGCTCATAGAACGGAATGATGTAGACCACATCGTCGAATACAATCTTTTGCATATCCCAAACAATAGCTTTACGAGCATCAAAGTCTAGTGTGGTTTGCTGCTTGGTGTACAGTTCATCGTAGGCGGGGTTCGAATAGCCTGTCTCACTGGAGCCGGAGGGTATTGCCTCAGAAGTGTAAACGTATAACAGCGCGCTCGGATCGGGATCGGATCCCCAACCCCAAAGCATGATATCGAAATCAAAGGCAGGGCAACATTGGGCAGTCAACGCGTCTGGGTCAACAGCTTGCATTTCGAGGGATACGCCAACCTGACCCCACATTTCGCTGAGCAATTCAGCCATGCGCGGGGCGGTGATACTGTCGCTGGGCCAGTTCATGCGAAAAGTCAACGGGCGCGAACCGTCCGGCATCTCACGAATGCCATCCCCATCCTTGTCCTCGTACCCGGCATCATCCAGTATCTGATTGGCTTTCGCTGGATCAAATTCATAGTCTTTTAGGCTGTTGTTGTACCAGACTCCCAACCCATCGGGAATTAGTGTCAATCCGGGGCTGCCAAGCCCAAGTAATATGACGTCGATGATCTTCTGTTTGTCAGTGGCATGTGCCAATGCAAGGCGGACATTACGATCACGCAGGGCAGGGTGACCGCTGCATATACCGCCTTCAGGGCAGTTTTCCTCTTCCAATTGATTGAAGATGATATCAGTCACACCAGGCGCAAGCGGCGAACCTACCACAACCTCGACATTTTCCGAGTTTTTCAATGCTGCGACAGCAGTATTGGGCATTTCGGTGATCATATCGACCTGCCCAGTTTTTATTGCCTGGACAAGTGCATCCTGGTTCTCAAAGGTTTGGAAAATAATTTCGTCCACCTTTGGCGGTGTGGCAAAATGGTCTTTGTTTGCAACCAAGTGTACAAATTCATTCTGGGCATATTCCTTCATTTTGAAAGGACCGGAGCCAATCATCTCGAAGTTTTCGTATTCAAGCTTGTCAACATTTTCCCAAATGTGCTTTGGCAACACATAAAGGAAGACGAGCTGGCTTTCGATATTGGGAATCGCCTCTGTCAATGTGAGAACAACTGTATTACCCTTGGCTTCGATGGTGTCGAAGTAGGTGGTGTAATAGCCGTTCAGATACGCATATTCTGGCGTGTCCTTGTAAAGATTGTAGGTGAACGCGATATCTTCAGCAGTCAATGGTTCACCATCGTGCCACTTAACGCCATCTTTTATGGTGTATGTGTATACCAATCCATCATCAGAACGCTCGACGCTATCAGCTAGATTAAGGGTAAAGGAACCATCCAGGTTTAGTTCATACATCGAGTCGTATACAAGTTCATAGATTGTGTATGCTTCAACCAGGACACCCATTCCAGGATTAAGTGAATCAGGGCTGCCTGCCCATCCAATCCGTGCAACCGAAGGAGCTCCTCCGCTGCCATCCTGACCCGAGGGCGCTTCTGTTGCCGGAGCCGTTCCCCCGCCCCCACCACATGCTGAAAGTAATAATGCTACAAAGGTGATAACGTACAAAATTTTTGATTTCATTCCTTCTGCCTCCGTCTGATTGAATTGGACTCGATTAATAAAATACGCGCTGAGACAAACCTCTTGCCTCAGCGCTTTATCATTCCGCCATCCAGTCTGGAAATTTGCAATTCATTACATTGGGATTTTACAATAAAAGTGTTTATAGGGAAAGTAATGATGGAATTGCTGTTTATATAAAAGAGCTGTTGAATAGGGATATTTTGGCTACACGCATATTTGTAGGTTATCAATACCGGTAAGCTTATTTTTCTATCACCTTAAAAATGTAGTACATCCCGCAAAAGTTTTTCTTTCCAACTGTAAGATGGAAAAAAGACTGGTAGTCCCCCGCTTTCTTTGGAGCCACGAAGGTGGCATACAATTTCACTTCTCCACCGGATGGTATTGTGGACTGGAAATCTTGAATCTTCGTTTCCTCATTACGAAAACCACTTTTCCAAACAAAGTCAAGATCGTTATACCCCCATGAACTTGTCCCTGCGTTAAACACTGTAAATTGAACAACAAACCTCACTTCGGGGTTTACAATTAGGTCACGCGGCGGGTAGGTTCCAACAACAACGCACGACCATTGTTTGCCTGTGAATTTTCTTGGATTTTCGTCCTTGTTCTTTTTTTCCGGTTCCCCCTCCCCATTACCCGAGTCTCCTTCATTCGCCTGAGAAGGCGTTTCTACTGTGATCAAAGGTGTAAAGGTTGGGATCGGCGTGGAAGTTGGAAGTCCCCAAAGGAACGTGGGGGTAAATGTAGGAGTGATGGAGGGTGTATGAGTCGGCTTGGGTGTGGGGGTGCTTGTGGGCAATTTCAATGCGGTTTGTGTTTGAGCCGCAGCGGCTGTATGGGCGATGATCGTACCGGGTGCATTCGCATCGAAGGTCGGCAAGGGGGTTATTTCAGCAACCGGATACCGCGGCAATACACATGCCAAGCTGAACAATAAAAATCCGAGTGGGAAATAGACTCTACGCACAATAACTCCTGCTTAAAGTATATCCCTAAATCTTGCACGGATGAATTCCTCACCCTTTGCAATGAATTCACCATATTCAACAGGCGCTTTAGCGCTTGCCATGAGGTCTTGCGTTTTTTGCCGGAGAACCTGACGGGCAGGCGGCGCGCCTGCTTCGAGCCATTTTTCCATGCTATAGCGCGGGTACACGCCGCTGACGTAATAACCATTTTTGTAATTCTTCAATGTAGATGGCTGGTTGAGAAAGCTCTTACCAGGACCCACTTTGAAAATCTCTTCCACAGCTGAGTTGACATCGTCCAATTGAAAGCCGTTGTGAAGGCGCAAAGCCTGGTCGATGATCTCATGGGCATGGACAAAGGTGGTGGGCGAGATCGACTTCGAGCCAAGAGAATCTCCAATGAACGGAGCCAGGTGTCCGTTAGAGAGAAGAAGCGCAAGGGTATTCATCCAGTAGGTATCCGCAGCGATTAGATCCATGCCCCAACCGGTGCCACTGCCAGACGTCGAACAATGTGGAATGCCGTAGGACTTCATCATCTCGGAGCAAGCAACGCTGATGAGAATACTTTGCGGATCGTAGAAGTTGAGCATGGTGCGCATGTCGAAGTAAACAGGCAACATGCCAAGTAAAATTGGCGCACCCCGCTTGATGGTTTGACTGATGACCAACCCCGCGAGCAGTTCTGCCATGAGCAGCGTGAGGGTCCCCGCCGGCGTGAGTGGAGTGGACGCGCCCGCCATGCTGTAATTGGAAAAGATGATCGGAAGCCCACGTTCAATGGCAACCTTCATTTTGTCCACGGTTCCAGCGTTCATCACAAGCGGGCTCACCGGATTGAAATATGGGATCACAAAAGGATTGTCGCCAACTTCTTTACCATTCAAATGCTCAAACATATCGAGTACATCAGGAAAACGCTCTTCATCCGAGACGAGCAGAACCAAAGGCTTGGTAGTGTTGGCGATGTGCTCCAGTGACCCGTACATATCGCCAAGTTCCTCTTTTACATCACGAACAATGCCAACCGTGGAGATCACATCGTAATGCTTTAGGGATGAGCCGAGGCGCACCAGGTCGCGAAAATTTTCCCGTTTGAAAATATCAAGGGTTTCATCAATAGGGTTTTGGTAAAACAGTGCAGTCACCCCCACCCCAAAACGAAGCCGGTCTTCTCCCAACTTGAGACTGGGTTCGCCGCGGCGATCATACACATCAATTGTTTTTGGGGCAGACCTTATCGCCTCTTCCACCACCTCAGGCGGAAATTTTACGACCCGGTCTTGCGATTTTATTCCCAACTTTCTTTCGAGGAGCTGCAGAATGGCGGGAGAGTCCACGCGCACACCGGTTTCACTTAATACTTTCACGACATTGCGATGCGCTTCATGGATTTGCTCTTCATTCATTAAGGTCAATCGCGGGCGAACGTTGTTCATAAAGGGTTTCTCCTCGCCCGCTATTTTATCGCATCGTAAATAATAGGAGCACAAAGTCTCCCGACTTTGCAGTTTTTTCTCGAAAGTCGGGAGACTTTCGACTCCGGTATAAAAAAGCGGACGATGGACAAAACCTTATCCATCGTCCGCCAATTATGGACTTCGCCCATTCACCGCTTTTCCCATGCCTTGCGATCAGCAGGGTTTTCAGGATCGAGATATTTCGGGTCAACAGGCTTCCCGGTGCGGTAGCCATGTGTCGCCCATATATCAGAGGCAAGCTTCCGCCCATCCCGTCCAACGCCTTGGGATGCAAAGTAATCACAAATGCGAAGAACATCCCGTTGAAAAATATTCCATGCTGTTGGGTTATCTCTGGGCAACACCACCTGCGGAAAGTCGATCAACTTGATCTCACCGTCCCAATACAGGATGTTGTACGCAGAAAGGTCGCCATGGATGCGGTTGTTGGCAAGCATCAGGTCAATGTTGTGTATAACCCGCTCGAACAATACCCTCGCCTCACCGGATGTGAGATTGACTGAATTCAAGATCGGGGCGGCGCCAGTTCCATCACCGACAAAGTCCATCACAATGGCGTTCTTCTCCATCGCATACGGTTGAGGGATATCTGCCCCGGCGGCGAAAAGTAATTCCATGGTCGTGAATTCGTAAGCAATCCACGATTGGTGGCGAACCTCTTCGCCATAAGTTGTGCGTTTGGCAATGGCGTTCTTATCAGCCTCCTTCCACAGGGCGGTCCCGTCGGCATCGAGGTCCACTCGGCCGACACGGTATTGGGCATCGTTCTTGAGATTACGCAGCGAGCGCGGACGGTAGATCTTCGCTGCCACGTAGGGACTCTTCACCGCATCACCCGGCTTACAAAGGTAAACCGATGCCTCCTTACCACCTTTGACCTTGCGCAAAACGTCAGAGATCCATTGCTGGTCTGCGATCTGAACGAGCGAGTCCAACAACCAGGCTTCCTCGAAGCGAGCCGCTTTGTAGGTGAAGTTGAACTCACGCGATATCTCCTGCGCACGGATAAAGAGCCTCGCCTCCACTTCTTTACGCCTGGACTCGCGCTTGACCGAAGTATTTCTATGGGAAGGCTCCTGGCCGTCCTCATTCAAGTCGTCTAGTTCGCCAAAATATTCATTTAACTTGTTCTTGCTCATTATTCATCAACCTTATCAAATAAAAAAACCACAGGACACGATACCCTGCAGTTTCGACATGGATTAAATAAAAACCGCAGGCGGGCGCCGCCTGCGGTTGGCATGAGCAACAAAAACTATGCCACTTCACACACAGGAGGCGCGCTGAACAATATAACTGTGGATACCAATCTAGCTTGCATGTTTTCGAGCCTCCTTTCGTGAGATAGTGTAGTGAACAAATTTTATGCCACACCCAGACGCCCGTCAAGCCCCAGATTTGCCGTAAAATGCGCCGATCCACACCCCAATAATAACCACTGCCCCACCGATCAAAAACGGAAAGGTGACGGTTTCTCCTGTCAACAACGCCGCGAGGGCTGTGGCAATCAACGGGAAAAATAGAATGGCATAGGAAGTCGCGGAAGCTGTCCAGCGTGAAAGAACATATACGAACATGTAGAACATCACCACAGAACCGCCAAGAACAAGATAAACAAGCACACCCCATCCCTGAGTCGTAGTTGGCAGAGTCCATGCTTCACCGGCAGTAAACGAAGATCCAACAAGGAACAAGGAGCCCGCCGTCATGGAAATAGCGTTGATGATGACTGAGTCGCTTTTCAAGGAATACATTTTGAAAATGACATTCCCCTCCGCTGCCACCAAGGCACCGAACACCAGCGCAAGTATGGAAGGCAACAGTGCCCGGCTGCCGGGCTGGGCATTGACAGCAATTACCAACCCGAAGAAAGCAACCAAACCACCGACCAAAGATTGCGCCCGGAATTTTTCAAGGCGGTGCATCACAGCAAGAATCAATGTGAACAACGGGCTGGTTGATATGACCACAGTTGCCAAACTTACAGGGACGGTCTGCAATGCCCAATATAGCAGGGCAAAACTCACCCCTGTTGAAAGAAACCCATTAAGGGCAATGACTGCCACATCTCGGATGCCTGGCAAAGGCATCCGCCTAATAAAAAGGATCAGCCAGAAGATCAAAGCAGATGGCGCGAACCGCAGAAACGCACCCCAGAACGGGGCAAGTTCATGCGTGCTCATTCGGATCGCCACCGAGTTCGAACCACCTAATAGGATCACCAGAATGAAGGCTGTTAGTGTAAGCCGGTCTGGTCGAGTCGCAGAGCTCACTTAATCATTCTCCAAAGCAAGGTACTCGCAACCAATGCAAGGCTTGCTCCAAAGAAGAAAGGAGCCGCAGGACCGAACCCGGTCCAGGTTCCGGCACCCTGCCACAAAAGTCCGGCAAGAACCGATGCAGGCAGGGCAGTAATTCCGATCGCTGCATTGAAGAGTCCATAAGCAGTGCCGCGTTGCGCATCGGGAACAATATCCGCGACAAATGCTTTCGCTACGCCCTCCGTCGCCGCATAGTACACACCATACAAGCCAAACAACATCCAAATCTGCCAGCCCATATTGGCAAGCGCAAAGCCAAGATAGACCAAACCATATGCAAACCAGCCGCCTATGATCAATTTGCGGCGACCGACCTTATCTGACCAGGCTCCCAGCGGACCGGATAAAGCTGTGTAGATCGCTGTGAAGGTCATCAGCATAAAAAGGGTTTGCAGAACATTCAGTCCCCGCTCCTGGGCACGCAGGATAATAAATGAATCTGACGAATTCCCAAGCGTAAAGAGGACGATAATACCAAGGAATTTTTTGAAGCGTGGATCAACCTCCCGAAACGAAAAGCGCTTCTTTTCCGCGCCTTTGCCTGTTTCGCGGACCTCGACCGCCCCCAACGCCAGAACCAAAACTGCCAGTACAGCAGGGATGATACTGAACAGCACAGCCGTTTGAAAAGTGACTCGGGTTATGCCCAGCGAACCTTTTTGCGTGAGCCAAACAATAAGTGCCGCGATGCCAATGCCAACAAATGCTCCAGCCGTATCGCCGGCGCGATGCAAACCAAAGGCAAAACCGCGGTTTTTTTCGTCGGTGCTGGCAGCGACCAAGGCATCGCGCGGTGCAGTGCGGATTCCCTTGCCCACACGATCGCTGAAGCGTACGCCCATTACCCAGCCCCACGAATTGGCGGCGTACAGAAACGGCTTGGATATGGCAGAAATGCCATATCCGATCACGGCCAGCCATTTGCGGTTGCCCAACCTGTCAGATAGAGAACCCGAATAGACTTTGAGCAGGCTTGCCGTTGTCTCTGCCACGCCATCGATCAACCCGATGATCGCAGTCTTCACCCCAAGCACATTGGAGAGAAACAATGGGACGAGGTAAACGATCATCTCCGAGGAGATATCCATGAAGAATGAAGTGGCGGTGACCACCCATATATTGCGGTGCAGCTTGCGCGGTGTAGTTTTGGAGTCCATGATCACTCTTTTGAGTTTATTCACCGGTTTATCCGATTTACCTCCCTGCAACATTGTGGAATCAATCGGCGTTTCTTACGTGTTCATCGAAAAACAGTTGGGTCTTTGCCATGAATTGGAACCAGGGATCGCCGATAAATGAATGCTCCTCCCCATTGTACGCAATGATGGTCGCCTCCACACCCGCATCCACGAAGGCGCCGTACATTTTGCGTGACCACTCGGGCGGTGTCCCTGAAGATTCCCTGCCATCTTCCGTTCCGTAATGGATTTGGACCGGGGCAGTGACGAGGTCGAAATGATAAAGCGGAGAGACAGCCTCGAGCATAACAGGATCAGACACCGCCATAAAATATGAGGCGGTAACATTCGGAGAAAAATCAACGGGGAGGATATCCGACGAATTACACCCAAAAGTGGCTTCACCGTCATAGACATCTCCAAAACATCCCGGTCCCCAGCGCCCAATGACATCTGCAAAATCGGCACTGACGGAAGAGTAAAATACCGCGGCATTGATCTTGAAATCCTCCGACCCGCCGAGGATCGTCAACACCTTTGCCGTGACGCCGCCTCCCATGCTATGACCCCAGATTCCAATACGGGTTGTGTCAGCTTCAGGGATGGACGGCAACGCATAAATCAGGTTGATCACATCGATGGCGAGGCCGGAATAAAAAAGACTTTCCCCTGTATCAGACCCGCCCCAACTACGATAATCAGAAGAGATGGTGAGATACCCGCGGCGGTTGAGAAACTCCGCAGCGCGGTCGGTGCCATCACCTGAGCGATACACATAGCGCGAAAAGAAGCCGTGGTTCATTACGATCACCGGATACGGCGGCTTGCCTGTTTTCGGGATTTGTAATATGCCGGTGATCGTCAACCCGTCGCTGGGGTATTCGATCGGATACCGGATGAAATTATCCGAATCAAGCAGGGGCTCACCGATGGTCACATTGCCGCTTTCGTAGGTGCGTGCGCGCAAGCCTTCGATGGTGTAGGGCGCAAATACCTGTTCTGCAGTTAAGGTCGGTGTTGGAACGGGGATATCAGTCGGCGTGGATGTTGGCGGGACAACGGTGACAACCAACTGCGCTGTGGGTGCAACCGCTGGCGAAATACATGCGAACAATGAAAGAGTGGCGATAAACAATAAATATTTTTTCATCTTACTTGTTATTCCATTGATCGAACATCAAAATAGTTGATTGAATTTACAGCGGCACCGTAAAATAGAAGGAACTTCCCTGCCCTGCTTCGCTCTCGAACCAGGTCTCACCATCATGCAGGTCGATGATGTGCTCGGTGATCTTTAGCCCAATCCCCATCCCGAGGCGCGGATCGTCTTTATTATCAAGAATGGTCTCGAACGGTTCGAAGACTTTTTCCTGGCTCTCTTCTGCAATGCCAATGCCCGTGTCACTGACTTCGAATAACACTTTGTCCGCCTCGCGTGTTATTCGAACTGCCACTGTGCCTTTCTCGGTGAACTTTACTGCATTATGAATGTAATTCAAAAGGGCTTGCGAGAGGCGAACCGGGTCGCCCTCGATGGAAGGCAGATTTTCAGGGATGTCTTCTTCAAGGGTAATACCGCCCCTGGATTCAACCAATTGGTCTGC
This sequence comes from uncultured Anaerolinea sp., assembly GCA_964648645.1. GTDB lineage: Bacteria > Chloroflexota > Anaerolineae > Anaerolineales > Villigracilaceae > Villigracilis. The sequence goes on along the minus strand of CAZYLM010000004.1, from coordinate 20,845 downwards.
CATGGTCATAACACCGTCCATTAGGGCGTGGATGTCGACATCCTGCAGATCAAGTACCATTCGATTCGTGACCGTCTCTGCGTAATCCTGAAAGTCGTTCACCTGTACAACCAGCGGCAAGAGCGCGGCTTTGATGTGTTCGATGGGCGAATCCGGAATGTTGATGTAATCCTCCAATTCGTCGATGCGGTACAGGTCATTCACCTTCGCCTGCACTTCAGCGAGCCCCTGCCGCAAGGTGCTTGACATTTTGTAGAAAAATTCGTTTTGGCTGGTGGTCATGGGTAGCTCCCGGTTTCAATTGTATCGCCGTCCTGAGCGGAGTGGCGCCAGTTATTTATTCCTGAAAACCCGTCTTGTACAATTCGTAATACCTTCCCTGCAAGGCAAGCAACTCCGCATGCTTTCCCTGCTCGATGATCTTTCCGCCATCGATAACCACGATTTTATCTGCATTTGTGATGGTGGACAATCGATGCGCAATGACAAACGAAGTACGCCCCTTCAGGAGCGTCGCCAGCGCAGACTGAATCATGTGTTCGGTCTGCGTGTCCACTGAAGACGTGGCTTCATCCAGGATCAAAATGCGCGGATCTGCGAGCAGGGCGCGCGCAAAGGAAATCAACTGCCGCTGCCCGACGCTCAACGTCGCGCCGCCTTCCTCCACAGGGGTTTCGTAACCAGCTTTCATGGTAACAATAAAATCGTGCGCCCCTACAGCTCTTGCAGCTGATATCACTGCGCCATCCGAAGCATCCAACCTCCCAAATAAAATATTTTCCCTCACCGTACCATTGAACAAAAACGGATCCTGCAATACCATTCCCATTTGTTTACGCAGCGATTCCTGGGTCACTTTCCGCAAATCAACATCGTCCACGAACACAAATCCCGAAGTCGGGTCGTGGAAGCGGGCCAGCAATTTGACAATGGTTGTTTTTCCCGCCCCAGTCTCGCCGACAAGGGCAATCGTCTCGCCGGGTTTGGCTTCCAATTGGATCTCATCAAGGACAAGTGCCGGGTCGTCGGAATAATGAAAGGAGACATTTTCGAATCGGACTCGACCGGTAATTGGTTTCATCTCCCCGGCATTTTCTTCATCCCGAACCTCGATCGGCGTATTGAGCAATTCCAGGATTCGCTCCCCGCCTGCCATTGTGGACTGAAAAGTATCAAAGCGGCGACTCAGATCGCGGATCGGCTCGAAAAAGCGATCGATATACAGGACGAAAGCGATCAACACGCCCGCCGTAATGGATTCGCCCAATACGGCCGTCCCACCGACATAGACAACAAGAGCGGTCGCTGCCGCGCCAAGCAGATCGATCACCGGTGTAAATAGCGAAGCTACCCAAACTGCATCTAGGCTTGTTTCCAGGTAATAACGATTCACATAGCTGCTGAATGAATTGAAGTTGTACGACTGACGCGAGAACGCCTGCACCACACGCACCCCATTGACGTTTTCGGCCAGGACGGAATTGGTCCATGAAACCGCCGCGCGGACTTTGCGATAATTCCGACGCGCCGTTTTGCGAAAGACGACCGTCACCCCGATCATCAGGGGCAGAACGGCAAATGTCAACAAGGATAACTTTACATTCAGGGCGATCATCGCGATCAACGTACCAAGGATACCCAACAGATTGCGCACGATCGCCAGTACCGCCCAGGTGATAAATTCACGCAAGGTCCCCACGTCATTGATGACACGAGTGATAACGCGCCCCACACTGTAGCGATTATAGAAACTCAAAGAAAGCTTCTGCAAATGCGCGAACATGGCGGTACGGACATCGTAAAGAACATGCTGCCCCACCCGCGCCATGATCCGCACGCGCCAATAGTTGAAGCCCAATTGGGTGATGGACACTACGAAATAAACAAGAGCAATATTGCGTAAAGCGATCGGGTCCTTCGCGGTAACGCCATCATCGATGGCAAGCTTGACGAAATACGGACCGGAAACGGCCGCTACTGTGACAATTACCATCAGGACCAAGGCGAAGACCATCCGCCCGGCATAAGGCTTGAGGAATCGCATGAGTCCCTGCGCAACCTTGGGGTCATAACCTTTGTCCAGTTGTTCTTCAGATTTAGTAATGAATTCGGGAGGGATGATCTTGGTCATTTAGGCAAGTGTTGTATAAGGCACATAGCTTTTTGGGCGGCGATCATCCTGAATTCGAACGACTAGAGATGATAGTGTTCTCATGGGTCGGCTTCTCACTGGCAATAGGTCGAACGAATTCAGGCGTTTCATCTCTCTGCACCAGTTGAAGGTCGTGAATTTCCCGATACAAGCCGTCCAAAGCAATTAACTCAGCATGGGTGCCGCGTTCAACAATCCTCCCTTTATCCAGCACAACGATCATATCTGCGCGCCGGACGGTGCTGAGGCGGTGGGCAATGACAAAAGTTGTCCGCCCATCCATCAACACATCCAATGCCGACTGGATCATTTTTTCCGTCTGGGCATCGACGCTTGAGAGTGAATCGTCCAAAATCAATATCCGCGGGTCCATCAGCAACGCACGAGCGATCGCCACCCTTTGGCGCTGCCCCCCGGAGAGAGTCACACCTCTCTCCCCAACGATTGTATCGTATCCCTTCACAAACCCTGTTATGAATTCGTGCGCCTGCGCGGCCTGGGCTGCAGAGTAGATTTCTTCTTCGGTCGCATCCGGCCTGCCATAAGCGATATTCGCGCGGATGGTATCGGAAAACAATAACGAAGTCTGCAAGACAATGCCGATCTGCCGCCGCAGGGAAGTCAGGTCGGCATCGCGAACATCAATACCATCCACCAGCACTTTACCGCGCGTCGCATCATAAAAACGGGGAATCAAATTCACAAATGAAGTCTTGCCCGAGCCGGTTGGCCCGATCAATGCTACGATCTTGTTCACACCCACTTTCAGGTCTACGTCCGTGAGAGAATGGATGTGTTCATCCTGATATTTCAGCGAGACGTTCTGAAACTCCACCTCGCCCCTTAATGTGGAAAAAACCACCGGCTCATTTCCGGACTTTATATCTGGCTCTATATCCAAAACTTCAAAAACGCGTTGAGCCCCTGCTGCTGCTTCCCCGCCCGCATTCACGAGTCCGGTCAACGCTTGAGCAGGCTCACCCATCATCAGGAGATATGCGTTGAAGGCGACCACCGTCCCCACAGTTAACGTCCCAACGATGACCATCTGCCCACCAAAATAAAGGATCAAAATCGTGCCAATCGTGATGAACCAGTTCGTTGTCGGCATAATCTTGGCCCACTCATCAATGACATGCAACCACTTCCGGAACACATCCTTGTTTGCAGATTCGAATCGCGCGATCTCGTACCCTTCACGCGCAAATGCACGGACGACCTGCACTCCGGTCACATTTTCCTGCAATCGGTTCGAGACCTCGCCCACCGCCTGATCCACAGCAAAGAATAACCTGCCGATTTTCGTACCAAAGCTTCCCGTCATCAATATGAGCGGAATCATCGGCAAAAGAGAAATAACCGCCAGCCTAGCACTTACAGAAAGCATAGCCACCAGAATGCCAATCGTCAACAAAACAAAGCGAACCAATTCAGGTATGGATGACCCGGCGAATTTTTCGATGGCACGCACATCCTCGATGCATCGCGATATCAACTGCCCGGATTGGGCATGGTCATGATAGGCAAAAGGCAGGTATTGAATGTGGTCATACATCCGGTTGCGCAGGTCGTACCCGACATGTGATGCAACCCACTCAGAGACATAACGATTGCCCAAGCCCAGAAGCGCAGAAACAAGCCCAAGCCCAAAAAGAAGAACCGCTGAGCGGGCGAGGTATACAGGGTCACCGCGCAGCAATCCGTCATCGATCACAGATTGAATAATGCGCGGAACAAGGAGATTCAAACCGGTTAATGTCAAAAGCATCAGCAAGCTTGAAGCCACCTGCCATGCATAAGGGCGCAGAAACGCGGCTGTTCGTATGAGATTTTTCATATGCGGAGATTCAAGGATACCACAAAGAAAAACCGGGGGCTCTTAATCATCCCAGAGTGATTAAGCGGCAGGCTTCACCTTCTTTGCCACAATGCTCACAGCGAGCCGGAAATTTCCGCCTACCGATCTATGCAATTATCGGGCTTGGCAATTCGATCTTGAATATGGAGAATATCCCCCGGAAAAACAAGGAAGCAAGCAGAATGACAAGCCACATGTATAAGAAGATACTTCGAGGAAAATTATCGAAGACACCAAAAAGATAGGCGACGTAAACAACGAGCGCCGCAAGCCCATTCCCCAATGTAACCCCGATCACGGTTGTGCGCATCCACTGCAGGAATGGTTTGCCCATGTACGACCTGCGATAAGCACCCACCATTAGAGAGACGGCAGGCAACAAAAGGAACGCAAGCCAGATAATCAGCCTTTCCATTTCAAGATATGGCCGATAGTCTTTCAACAATGGGAACCGAACTTTAAATATGTAGAACGCTGTCAGCAAAGTCACACCGAAATCAAGCAGGAACACACGAACAGTGGTGTTGTGAACCAAAGCCTTCAACCGCTTTCTTAATGGGACATCAAGATAAAAATGCACAAGGAAACCCACAGCCACCATGATCGGAAGGAAGGTGATATCAAATATCCTTTGAGGGTCCGAGACTCCAAAGTCATGGAGTGCGCGCTCGTACAACCAATACAATGGGACGTGCAAAATATAAATTGCGTAAGCTGTCTCGCCAAGGTTTACCAACACAGGCTGCTGAAGCACTTTGGAAATGATCGATTCATCCAGGGCCAGCGCCACGATAAACAAAGCCATAATTGGAGTGAGCAAGCCGGACATGGGCTGGAGATTATGTGGAAGTGCAGGATAGATATCCGAGCTTATGACCGTATACGCGCCAATCAATAACAGGCTGGTAAACATCCAAAACAAGTTCGTTTTGGGGTCGTGCCCGCCATTCCGCCCTTCCCGCATATACCAGAGCCCGCCTGCCACCCCCATCACAAATGAACTCAGGTGGAATAGGGGAAAATAAACGACAAAATCCCGGAATTCGGGGAAATACAGCATCCATATTACATAATGGAGCGTCTGGGAGATGGCCCACAATATCATAGAGAACCAGATGAAGGTCCGGCTCGAATGTTTCGCCGCCCACAGCAAGATGAATGGAAACAGCGCATAAAAGAAAAACTCGACCGTCATCGACCAGGATGAATAATTAAAGGACTGGGCATAGGCAGGAATCCACGCCTGGACGACAAAAATATTGGCGATGAACTTTTGCGGCTTGATACGAAAAAGTCCATCGTAATAATAAAGGCAGGTCAAAACAAAGGAAATAATATAGAGCGGATAAATGCGGACGAAACGTGCCCGCCAGTAACTGGAAACGTCCATTTTTTCGCCGGGCTTGAAATAGACCAATGCCATTACAAACCCTGAGAGCACATATAAATATGAAACAGCTGTCGGCGCTGAGCGCAGGATGGCAGAAAAAGGAAAGAAGTCCACCGGTCTCATATAGAAAGCCCCAGTGCCGTGATAGAAAAGTACCAAAAGGATCATGGCGAACCGGGTAAATGTTAATTGATCAACACGCTTCATCGAACCTCATCGTCAAAGTCCACCAATTCTACTTGAACTTGGCAAAACATAATGCACCCGACAACCAATAAAATTTGACAGCAAAACACATTCATACCTGTGGCAAAGAAACGCCGCCGTTTTTGTGAAAAAATATCTAAACGGCGGCAAAAATTTACACTGCCTTTATGAAGGTCAAACGTCCACAGCCAGGCAGGTCAACGTTTGCTCCACTCCGGGGATGGGCTGGATCTCAAGCGCAGTGATCCTACCCATACTAGCAACATCTTCTGTTTCTGCAACTGCGACCACATCGTATGGTCCAAAGGTCATGTTCGCTTCTTTGATGTTTTTGATGCGGCGAAGCTGATCGATGACATCCTTTACCTCGCCAGCACGGACTTTGATCAATACGTAGGCTTTCATTTTCATCTCCTTTTCACAGTTCTTTTTTACCACGCAGGAAAACGACCCAATAGATCGATGCAACCAGTGCTACGCCTCCGATAATATTCCCTATCGTAACAGGAATCAGGTTGTTGATAAAGAATGCCCTCCAGGTTAACACCTCAAGATGTGGAACTTTCTCCGCAATCCTTGCCGTAAATTCGGGATCGAACCATTTTACAATCAAAGCATAAGGGATGAAATACATATTGGCAATACTGTGTTCAAAACCTGCCGCCACAAATGCCGTGATGGGAAATACAATGGAAATCACCTTATCCAACGTTGTGCGAGCACTAAAGGTCAGCCAGACTGCAAGGCAAACCAATCCGTTACACAGGATGCCAAGGGCTACTGCCTGCAGGAATTCCAACTGACATTTGGCAACTGCGGTCTTCAACGCGGTAATCCCGACAGCATCAGAGCCAAATGTATATTGTTTCGTAAAAAACATGAGAATAGCTGTGCCAATGGCGCCGATAAAGTTCCCGGTATAAACGATTATCCAATTGCGAAGCAAGGCTTGCGTTGTGACTTTGCGGCTTGCCCAAGCCATCACAATCAGATTATTTCCCGTGAAGAGTTCGGCGCCACCCACAATAACCAGAATCAATCCCAGGCAAAAAACCAAACCAGCGAGGAGGCGGGTCACTCCATATGGAAGTGCAGTGGAATATGCCACTGTCCCATCCACTCCAGCAACCGGCATCCCGCCTGCCGATACTGTGGTTGCGAAGATCGCACCAAGAGAGATAAACGCTCCAGCCAGGATCGCAAGCATCAACATTGTAAATGTCGGCATCTCGGCTTTTCGGACGCCAAGGTATTCCGCTTTGGTCGCCATTTCAGCCGGGAGCAATGAATCAATTCGAATCTCGGACATGGGAAATATTTCCTCTCAATTATTTGTGATATTATTCACAATATAAGTATATCAAAACTTTTTGATTGTGTTCAGATTATATGTAACCGAATCCAAGTGATATTAATCCGTTGGAGAACGGGAGCCTCGTTTTCGTGCAGAAAGTAAGGAGGCAACAGCCGCAGCGATCAATGCTGTCAGCATGATTCCACCCACCACAGCCCCCCCATTTTCGATGGATATCGGTGCAGTAGGCATCGGGGTTGGTGTATTTGTGACGGTAGGAGTTACGGGTTGAGTAACCGTCGAGGTGGGAATACCCAGCGTGACTGTGATCGGAACGACTGTTGGTGTAGGTGTTTCGGTGGAAGCGCGGCGAATGAGCAATTTCTGCCCTTCAAAGATTTCATCACTGGCAAGGCTGTTCAATAGCTTCAACTCTGCGATCGTGGTCCCATAGGCAATGGCAATACTCCAAAGCGCTTCATTCTTTTGGACAATATGATAGATCTCTCCGTCCGGTAACGGCGTGTTTGGGATAACCGTCCCAGGTGTGGTTGCAACCGACGCAGCTCCTGACGAGTTTGTAGCTGCCGCCTCTCCCTCCATCGACCCCGCATCCAACACGTAATACGTCGTCCCGTTTGCCGCAGCTACGCCAACGCCAACATCTTTATAACTGGGAGATAACAAAGCAAGCGAGTCGGAATTGTTTGCCTGCCAGACCGCAAGCACATCAGCATCTGATAACCCAGCCCCAAAGTGGATCGCTTCCGAAAAACTGCCTCCCAAAGAAAGATCCCCACCCACAGGGTATCCGGCTGCTATTGCCCGCTCGAATGGTCGCTTTCCATCTTTATCGAAATGCGTCAATACCCCTGTGCCGGCGATGTAATCAGCATGACGTTGAGCGATCGTCATCAGTAATGGATTTTGAAGGTAAGGTTCCAATCCTTGAGCTTGGCGCAGAGTATTTATCTTTTCAATAAATTCACTTGCAGTGCGTTTGGAGAAGGAGTTTTCTGGATGAGAAAAAACTCTCCCGGACGGGATCAAGACAAATGCCAGGAAAAGAGCCGCAGTAATGGTCAGGTATGTAAATCGTCGCATTCAAAAATTATAACCAGTCAAAAACCCCAACCTTCCCAAAATTCAAGACTCAAGAGTAAAATTATATATAATATATAATCATCAGGAGGCTTTCCATGCCAGGCTTTACACCGGGGAGGCGCTATCAACCACCGTTCATGCCTTTTAAGCGGCAACCATTCAAGAAACGCGCGCTCGCTACGATCGAGGTTGCGATCAAGAGTCCGCTCTTTGGTTGCAGGATGTGTGGTAATTGCCTTTTACAAGAGACAGCCTTCATATGCCCGATGGAATGTCCCAAAGGCCTTCGCAACGGGCCGTGCGGCGGCTCGACTCCCGAGCGATGTTATGTTGACGAGTCGCGCCCCTGCATCTGGTATAAAATTTACGAGCGTTCATTCAAACTTGGGCGTGAAGCTTTACTCCTCGAAGTGTTGCCACCATTGGATTGGAACAAAGCCGGCACGGATGCATGGAGCGATGTGATCGAACAAGCAGGCAAGGTGGGGGTCAAAAACATTGTCACGGGTCTTACTTCGGGGAAACCTGGCTCAGTTTCTCAAACCCTGGATTCCATCTTTAGGCCCGTGCGCCAACCGGATTGGTGGCAAGGGGATTCCAAATATCATGCGCCAAAATACGACGAACCTGTTTCAGAGATGGAACGAAGGCTGAAAGCGGGCGAGTTTGTCGTCGCCGCTGAAGTCACACCTCCCCTATCTGTCAGCACGAAGATCCTTAAGCAGAACATCGAATTACTTAAACCCTATGTGACAGCGCTCAACTTCACAGACAGTGCCTCAGCCATTCCTCGAATGTCCTCGTGGGCGTGCAGCAAAGTGGCGCTGGACCTTGGCGCGGAACCGGTAATGCAAATTACAGGACGCGACCATACACGCATCAATTTACAGTCCAGCGTAATGGGAGCCTCTGCGCTTGGGGTTCGAAATATATTATGCCTGACCGGGGACAGCATGGCACTTGGACCGGGTCCGCAAGGACGGTTGGACATAGTTGACCTGGATGGCATTCAGATGCTGTGGGTCCTGAGAAGGCTGCGCGATGAAGGCAAATACCTGGATGGTCGCGAGATCAAATTCCCACCCAAATACTTCCTCGGCGCAGCGGCATCTCCTTTTGCCTCTAACATGAAATTCCAGGCGTTGCGTGAGCAGAAAAAGGTCAATGCCGGTGCGCAGTTCTTTCAGACCAATGTCGTCTTCGATGCGGACGCATTGGACGAATGGTTGAATGAGATCGCAAAGAGGAATATCCTCGATAAAGTCTTCATCCTCATCGGCATCACACCTTTGAAAAATTATAGAACCGCGGCATATATGAACGAGAAGATACCCGGCGTGTTCGTTCCGAAGAAAATCCTAAAACGCATGGAAGCTGCAAAGGAAAAGGGAAATGAGCAGGAGGAAGGGTTTCAGATTGCGCTTGAGCTGGTCGAGAAGATAAAGACCAAACAAGGCATCAGCGGAATCCACATCATGGCCGTGGGCTGGGAGGATATCGTACCGCGGATCGTAACAGAAGCAAAACTGGAGAAAAAATCTGCGCCATCAACGCAGCAAGCTGATCTCGTCGCGGCTTAAATCACGCCAGTGACCGACGCCTAATTTCTCTAGCGAAACTCCGCCTATTGCCAGCCGAAAGATCCTCAGGGTGTACAAGCCTACGGCTGCCGTCATATGGCGGATCTGTCGTTTTTTCCCTTCGCGCAGTTTGACCTCGAGCCAGGCAGTCGGCCCGTGCGGGGTGACAGGTTTGGGCCGGGCTGGCAGGTCTGGCTCAGGAATAAGGCGGAAGGAGGCGGGGCGAGTAAAATAATCCTTGATCTGGACCCCGCTCGAAAGTTTGCTCAACTTTTCGGGGGTTGCGTCGCCCTCCACCATCACAAGATATGTCTTTTCGATATGTTCTTTTGGATCGGTGAGGCGTTTGATAAGAGCCCCATCATCCGTAAGAAGGAGCAGCCCCTCGCTATCACGGTCGAGTCGCCCAGCAGCATAGACATTTGGAACGTCGATGAAATCCTTCAACGTTGAATGCCCCGTGCCCTCGTCGGTAAACTGGGAAAGAACGCCGTAAGGTTTATTGAAGAGGATATACCGCATGGGTATAATCATACCCGATGAGCGATCTGACCTTCGAAATACGGGTATGTGAAAGCTGCGGGCTGCGATATCCACTGCAGAAGGGGAATAATTTCGGTGAACGATGCCCGCATTGTCTGGGTAAGACGCGGATCACCATGACCAAGACGATCCGCGAAGAAGAAAGAAAAAACGAACAACCTAGAAAAGGGAAGGAGAATGCCCGCGCTGTACTGCTGGATAACATCCGCTCAGCATGGAATGTTGGATCGGTCCTACGCAGCGCAGACGGTTTGGGCTTCGATCATGTTTATTTATGCGGGATAACAACGACCCCAGATAACGATGCAGTCGCCAAAACTTCGCTTGGCGCAGAAAAGACCATCGCATGGTCACATCATAAAGATGCGGTAAAACTTTCAAAGGAATTAAAGAACGATGGCTGGCGGATTGTTGCCCTGGAAGAAGGAAAAGGATCAAAATTCTTGAGCAGGGATACGTTTAGGATTCAAGAAAAGTGGGTGCTGGTCCTTGGCAGTGAAGTGACCGGTGTTGACCCGGACCTGCTTTCGTTAGCCGATGAGATTCTGTCGATCCCCATGAGCGGGCAAAAACGCTCCCTAAATGTCGCCATCGCGTTCAGTGTGGCAGCCTTCACCCTGGGAGTGGATTAGTTCGAAAATAAACCTAATACCTCAGGAGAACAATAAAATGAGAAGACCAACTAATAAAGCCTTATTATGGGTCATGTTTTTTCTCACGGCATCCATAGCTTGTAAAACTTTGACCGGCAGTTTCGATGCGACCCCGCTGCCGCCCGAGGATACTGCTCTCACTCCAGGGTTGCCCTATGATTCAACCGAACACGCATGCAATCCCTTTAGCGGCATTCCGGCTGCAACCCAATATTCGGCTCCGCCCGAGCTATTGATAGATATGACAGCCCGTTATACAGCAACGATTCTCATGGCAAAAGGAGGCGAGATCTTCATCGAACTCTACGATGATCAGTCACCGATCGCGGTTAATAATTTTGTCTTTCTCGCCTGCAAGGGATTTTACGACGGCACAACATTCCATCGGGTGCTGCCCGATTTCATGGCACAGGGAGGCGACCCAACCGGGACCGGCATGGGTGGACCCGGTTATGAGTTCGTCAATGAATACAGCGACCTGACATTCAGCAAACCCGGTGTTCTCGCTATGGCAAATGCAGGACCTGACACGAACGGCAGCCAATTCTTTATCACATTCGTACCAGCGCCCTGGCTGGATGGAGACTTCACGATCTTTGGCAAAGTACTCCAAGGCATGGATGTCGTTTTTAATATCACCCTGCGTGACCCGGATACGAACCCAACTTTTCAGGGTGATGTGATCGACCAGATCATTATCCAAAGGAATTAAGGTAGAAGACCGTACTATATTACCCAAGGACACATGATTGCGGGGGGGCGCTGAAGCCTCCCCCGCAATCATGAATTTCTATTTATTTTCTTATTTTCGAACAACTGTCAGGAAAGCGTCAGGGCAGGATCGGAATGAGCGCTTTGTACCATAACAGGGTGAGATCCTCGTAGCCGGATGCATTTGGGTGCATGCCGTCCGATGAAAGGGTGGACGAACTGGTAAAAACTTCACTCTCAAAGAAGTCGACGGTTAACGCGCCGTATTTATCCGCCCATCTTTCGATCTCGCCGTTGTACTTAATCACCTGTTGAGACATCCGCTCCAGTTCCTCAGCAGTAATGGCAGGATAAACCTCACCCCGGGTCTTCGCCGGGCGCTTCGCCTGGTCATCCAATTTCGCTACTACAACCTCAGCCCCGGCTTTGCGTAATTCGGAAATGGTCAGAGACATATTTTCAGAAAAACGCCGTACATCAGCTTCCTCTTGGTCCGGAGTAACCTGTGCTTCGCCTGAATATAATTCCCAAAGATCGTTTCCGCCGACCCACACCAGGGCGATGATAGGGTGACCCAGCGAGGTGGATGTTTGAATTTCGGTTACTGCCCGATCCAATTGCCCCATGAAATCAGCATTCCCATGAACAAGGTCATCCGACGTCCAACCGGTCTGCCCGAAATTGGTCACGGAAGAGCCCGGGCGGATCTGGCTGATCAATTCCAACAAGCGCCCCGGATACCCGCGGTTAAATTCGTCACCGTCACCTCGCGTCAGATCATCCCCAATTGCCAAGAGATTCACCGGACCAGACGGAAGAGGCTGTGCAGGCACAAATGCAAATGTGGGTGTAACACTTGGCAAGGGCGTATTGAAAATTGGAGTAACAACAGGCGTCGGGGTTGACTTGAACACTGAAGTGACTACGGGGAGGGCGCCGTCGCCAACGATCTCCTGACGGCAGGCGGACAAAATAAATAGAACAAGCAAGGTTAGTTTTCTTAGGCGATGCCGGGAGTACATCGTTTAACCCTCGATCCATTCCACAGAGCAGGCAACGGTGAAAACTACTTCGTTCCCCCTATCGATGGAAAAGTCGGCGTTCAAGAGTAAGAAAAATTTCATTTATCTGGTTCCTACTTGACCTTGTAAAGTTGGCATTATACACCGAAGAGAAACCGGGATCCGCCCAAGAGACTTTGGGAGCCCAGCCCAACTTTTGCGACTTTTTTTCGCAGCCTGCGTATCTTTCTGTAAAGGAGTAAAAATGCAAGCACAAAGACAAGCTTTACGTAGGTCAAAAAACGACAGGATCATTGCCGGCGTATGCGGAGGATTGGGCGAATTCTTCGGAATCAGCCCGTTCTGGTTCCGCCTTGCGATGTTCATCGCCTTCATCCCTGGTGGAGTACCGGGAGTCCTCATTTATTTATTGGCGATGATCATCATCCCGGCTGAGTAATACAAGCCCGACGGATAACCGTCGGGCTTTTCATTTCTTTCAATTTTCGGCTTCAAGTCAATCCGGAGCGACCCCTGACCTACATCGTATCAGCGTTTGCGCTTCTTCCGGGACCGACCCGATTACGTTTCCATCCCTGAACAAGCAAGCCCAACCCAAACTGCCCGACGGAGTCCATGAAGTAATTGTAGTTATAGATCTCTTCGCGGTTATTGAATGGATTATAAATACGCACCCAGCCGCTATTTCCAACGGCCACCACATCCTCCAATACGATCCAATGACGGGTGATCTTGCTGGTCGATTTACCGCTCAATCTGCCTCCCAGGGTGAAAATGGCAACCCCCCAAAAAACCAATTTTCCCTCATCGATCAAGCGCTTCAAGCGCAGAGGAGTGACCGGCGAAACGCTGGGGGTATACCGGAATTCCTCATGCCTGATGCCGCAGACATCAAGCATAAATTCGATCTCGGATAACCCCGTGCCCACATTGGTCTTCAATATTTTCACCGGGTCGGGCAATATGCCTTTCTTGGTGGAGTTCGAGTACCCGTCCACCCAATCTTTCAGGAAGGGCATGACGTTCATCCCAGCCAGCGCTGAGACACAAAATTCGCCGCAAAGATTATTGTGAATTTTAGACGACCCCAAAACTCCGGCAACATTGATGTATTGATGCGCCCCACGCCTTTCAGCAATGGCGTCTTCGATCTCCTTATCGTCAGGATGGCGCAGGATCGGTACGGAAAGGTCGAACTGCTTGCTGGCATTGGCTTCGTTTGCAGGGTCGTTATCTTCGGTGGGAAAGATATAGGGGTCAACGATATTGCCTTTAAACCACCCTTTCATCATCCGGCCTGATTTCAACAGGCTGACCTCGTACCAGAGTTTATATTTCTCTTCCAAATCATTTCGTTTCGCCCTGCCTGTCCAGCGCATGATGTCTTCAGGGCTCACCCACCCGAGCGCAGGACCTTTTTCCGCGGCGTCGGGGTAGATCGTCTCATGGCGCACCGTCCAGATGTCGCTGCCACCCTGAAGCGTGGCAAGCCATTCCTCCACACCTGCCTCGCCCAAGCGCCCCTGTGCCTCCTGCTCCGCCACCCAGGCATCCCACTCTGTTTGATGGGCATCCAGTACTCTGCGGACCTTGTTATTGAACTCGACCCGCTCCCCGGGCGTTACATCTCCCCACACATTATCAGGCACCCATTTAAGTTCCTTCTGCGGCGACTTGCTCCATTCGCGTAAAGCTTCAGCCTTCAAGGAATGGGGGACGGTGGAGACCGACCCACCAAATTCGGTTTTGACCTTGGGGAAAAGATCATCCGTCAACGGGAATGCAAGCGCCTCACGGGGAACCCAGCCGGGAATCTCATGCCCGGAGTCGGCTGCCTGCACCTTGAGCCAAGCTCCCTGGTCCTCGAGGATTTCAACGGGCTTGCCCGCTCCCAATGATTCCACCAAGGGTGCTGTGGAATTGGCTTCCGAATGTAATTGAACGGTGGACCTTACTCTGGCGATGGACATGAGGTTTCTCCTATAAAGATTTATTTGACCTCGTGCAACAATTACATCAGCCACAGAGTTCTTAGAGAAAGCGAGGTTTAAAAGTCTCTTCCCAAAGATCCCGGCATGCCCTGCCTGCAATACATCGCAGGTACACGTGTGGATAAAGATGCAGGAGGTGTGTTAATTTAGTCAGACCGGATCAACGGACGCGAATCACCTGCCCCGGATAGATATAGTTGATATCGTAAATATTAGGGTTGAGCAACTGCAGGCTGTACACGGTCGTACCATACCAGGCTGCGATACTGCGCATGGTCTCACCGTATGAGACGGTATGATATGCAGGGGCAGCAGGAATACATATGACCTGACCGGCGTAGATCACGCTGGCACTCCAAATGTTGGGGTTGGCAGCCAGCAAATCATTGACCGTGACTCCGTGTGCCGCGGCGATCTTTGCCAACGTGTCACCCCACTGTACAACGTAATTCCCTCCATAGGAAGAGTAGTTGTAGCTATAGTCATACGAATAAGATGTTCCGCCCGGAATATAAAGCACCTGCCCGGCATACACCCACCACCCCAACCCCGGGTTTGCGGCGCGGATCGCCTCCACGGTGGTGCCACAATAAGCGGCGAGGCCGCTGAGGGTGTCGCCCCATTGCACGGTGATGTAGGAACTGCAATACCAGGCGGAGGCGGTGCCGGTAAATCCCAAACTTGACAAGGTGACGGCAAGAATAACAACTAACTGAATGATCCGTTTTTTGTGCATAACGCATCTCCTTACAAAATATGACTATTCTTGAGAAGACGGGGCCATAAGCGTAAAAGTTCCGGGCGCTCCATCTTACAAATTCATTATAAGGAAATCCCGGTAAAGTTCAATCATCACAAATGATTAATCGCTACCCCGAATCTGCGTCCATAAAACCTCGCGCCTTTTTTGCCCGGCAGGGTCGAGCGGCATGCCCGCTTCGAGTTTTTTCATGATCTCAGAGGAGGGATAAGTAGAAGCATCGCCTTGAATTTCTTTATCAAGTAGCTCGAAGGCGCTCCTGTTAGGGGTGGCATAACGAGTATAGCGCGCTTCCTGTGCAGCGATCTCGGGGCGAAGAACAAAGTTCAGGAATTTATGCGCAAGCTCAAGGTTCGGAGTTGAGGCGGCGACTGCCCAATCATCCTCCCAAATTTGCGAGCCTTCCTCGGGTACAACATAGCGGATGGGAACCCCACGGCTCATGAGGACAGCCGCATCGCCGTTCCACCCCAGTGCAAGGCAGGCTTCGCCGGATGCAAGCAAGGGTTTGTAATCGGTCTCGAACGCAAGCAAATGAGGCTTGAGCGCAGACAGGTCATTGCGCGCCATGGATAGGCCTTTCTCTGAGGCATCGTTGTACGAACGCCCGCGCATTTTCAATGCTGCGCCAATCACTTCGCCGGGTGAGTCCAGAACGGTGACCCTGCCCGCAAATTTATCGGCAAGCTGCCAAAAGTCTGCCCAGGAACGCGGCTCGCTATGGATCATATCCACGCGATACATGAAACCGGTCGTTCCCCAATCTTTGGGGATGCTGATGCGACTCTCCGGATCGTGCGCCCGCCCAACCTGAAACCGCTCATCGAGGTGAATCTCATTCGATAGCTTTGAATGATCCAAAACGGCAAGCCGATTTGCCGCACCCAGCTCGCGCACCGCATAATCGGGCGGACATAAAACATCCGGAGCCGGGCCGTCGCCCATCATCCGCTCGACAAGCTCAACCGCGCTTGGCACGATCTCCAAGTTAATCCTGGCTTCAAACTCTTTTTGGAATGCTTCGATCGTCTGCGGTGAGATGTAATCGGGCCAGGTGAGAAGGGTCAATTCATCCATATATTCACTCGAATCTGCGAATCCTTTCAGCAGCCAGGACCAGGGACAATGTTCCGATCATCATCAAAACTGCCAGCGCGACCATGATGGGCAGGCGGCTTGCGAACCGAAGCTGGCCATAAAGATAAACCGGAAATGTGGGCTGGGTGCCCGCAAGAAAGAGGGCCAGGGCAAATTCGTCGAACGAGACGGTAAAAGCCGTCAACCATGCCGAGACCATCGAGGGCGCGATCATTGGGATGACGATCCGGCGCAGGGTGATGGGGTAATCTGCACCCAGATCCATGGCAGCCTCTTCGATGGTGACATCGAAACCCGCAAGGCGCGAACCCACGATCAATAACACGTACGGTAAAGCCACCACAGTATGGGCAATCCCCACCGTAACCAATGAACGTTCAATCCCCAAAACGGAAAAGAGGATCAATAACGCCACAGCCAGGACGATATATGGAACGATCAAGGGCAGGGCAGACATTGCGACCAAAAATGACTTCGCCCGAAAGTTGTAGCGCATCATCAGCAGGGCAACCATCGTCCCCAAGGCTGTGGCTGACAAACTGCTTCCCAAGGCGACCATCAAACTATTGCGCGCCGAGCGTAACAAGGCGCCCGATTCAAAAAGTTTTGCATACCAGCCCAGGCTGAACCCCTGAAGCGGAAAGGACAGGATGGTGTTCGAGTTGATCGAAAACAAGAAAAGGATGACGATCGGCAGGTAAAGAAGCGCGATCAACCCAAAGAAATAACTTCTGAGAGGCAGGGACGACCGGGTGTTGTTCATTCGACCAAATCCCTCAAATTTACAAACCTCAAAGCCAGAACGACAAAAATCAGCGTTGCTCCGAGCATCACCATGGACATGGCTGAACCAAAGGGCCAGTTCGCAGCCTTGGTGAAAAAATCCTGGATGATATTGCCGTACAACATGCCGCTGCTGCCGCCCACCAGCAAGGGGGTGACATATTCCCCGACCGTTGGAATGAACACCATGAAAAATGCCGCAAATATGCCCGGCAGACTCAACGGCAAGGTAATGCGTTGAAACTGGCGCAGCGGACGAGCGCCAAGGTCAGCCGCTGCTTCGAACAGAGAGACATCGATACGTTGAAGCGCCGCCAGGATGGGCAGGGTGGCGAAGGGAATCCAAACATAGATAAGGGTGACGATCACTGCGGTGCGGTTATACAAAAGAGCCGTCAAGGGCTGGTCGATGATATTGAGGTACATGAGAAGCGAATTGATGACACCCTCCGTGCCAAGCATGATCTTCCAGGCCATCACCCGCAGGAGATAACTCGTCCAAAAGGGGACGAGGAGCAGGACAAGATACACCCCAAATTGCGCCCGGGCATGGAAGGCAAGAAAGTACGCGACCGGGTATGACAAAACGACAGCTACAAATGAAATAAGGAATGCGGTCAGGGTCGAAACCCCCAGAAGGCGCCAATAACTCAGAGTGCCTGTCAACTTGATATATTGACCAAGTGTGGGCTGCCATGGCTCGAGAATATTCCCACGCATATCTGCGCGGAAGCTATACAACAACATCAGGAGCAGGGGAATCAAAAAGAACAGCAGGAGCCAGATCAAAGGAGGAACGTAAAGAAACCAAAACGTTGCACGGCGATCGAGTTTCAAGCGCCGAGGCTTTCTCTTCTTTGAGTCCCCTCCTCCAAGTTCATCGAACCTGGAGGAGGGATTGGATGGTGCAAAACTCATGGCGCGGCTTTGACTTCAGCCCACATAGCCGTCCAGGCGTCGCGCTGTTCGGCGGAAAGGTTGGGGGTGAAATTCGTCTTTTCGAGAATGGCGGGGTCGTCAATCGAAAAAGCTTCCTTCAGGGTTTCGTCAGTGATGCCGCTCATCACGTCTTGATTCGAATGCCCGTAATAGAACAGATTGACCACATTATTCCCGGTGGCTTCAGCAAGTTTTGAATCGAGGAACTTCAGGGCAAGGTCCATGTTCTCGGTACCTTTGCGGATGCCATAGACCCCAACCCAGGAATTACGCCCCTCTTTGGGGTTGGCATATGCAACCGGAACACCGCTGCCGAGCAAGGTGGCGTAGGCACCCTGCCAGGCATATGCCAGCCAGACATCGCCATTGGTCATGGATTCGATCAATTCCGGTTCGCCAGCCCAATAGAAAAGATTCGATGAACGCTGGGCGATCCATTCCTCTTTGATGGCTGCGAGCTGCTCATCAGTAATGGCGGTTTCATCATACCCATGGATATACGAGGAGACGGTAACCGCTCCGGGGCCGTCATCCCACATCGAGATGTGACCGGCATATTTCGGATCGGTCAGAGCAGCCCATGAGTCAACGCCCTCGGGAATCTTATCGGTCCGATAAAGAACCGAGGTGAAACCCCAATCCCATGGAATGAAATATTGTTTTCCGTTAAACTGCCCGATCTTCTTGAAATGGTCGGGGACTTTGTCCCAATTGGTCAGTTTGCTTGTATCGATCTCTTCGACCAGACCTTCATCCACATAAAACTGAAGCCAGCCTGTATAAGGATGGAAGACATCCGCCTGGTTGCCGGCTGCCATTTTGGCATAGATGTCGGCATCCGAGATCCCGATCTCGAAGTTCACGGTTACATTGGGGTAAGTGTTCTTGAAGTCAACCCAGAAATCCTCGGCATCGTACCCAGCCCAGTCGAGGACGGAAAGAGAGCCGGTGAGCTGATCCGGGGGAACATCCGCCGGGGCACCACCCCCACAAGCGGAAAGGATCAGAGAGAGAGTCAATAACCACCCCATGGTCAGGAAAAGCATTTGTCGTTTCGATTTCATTTTCTACTCCTAATGTCGGTCAGAATCGGTAATGCTGACGTGCGCGAGTTATGAAATCAAATCTGAGGCGGACCTCCTTCCCCTAAAAATTGTTCAGTCACTTATTTGGATAATAATACACCGAATTATCCCCCGTGGTTACGATTGGTCGGTGGTTTTTAACGCATCTTTTCAACCCCTGGGCACCGGCTCTTGCGCCTTAACCCAGGGGCGAATAACAAGAAGCGTAAAGGGAAGTAAAAGCTTGAACGAGTTATTCCTTCTCCACCTCGACGATCATGCGCACCACCCGCACACGCTGCCCCGCCGAAATGGGACTTTGACTCATGGCATCCCATTTTTCGCCCATCAGGGAGACCTTTCCATTGGTATATACCGTTGTGAGCGTTTCACCGATGACGCCTGCGAATTGTGTGCTGGGAGTTCCATCGACGCCGTTCAATTCTTTGAGTTCCGCCCGGTCAATGAACGGGATCACAAAGACCATGCCGGGACCTTTATCCCCAATATGGCGCCCGAGCCGATATATGGAAAGCCGTGTATTCTCCCGTACCACTCGCAGATTGGACACATAGAAAATGAACACAACGAATACGAAAGTACCGAAGAAAATAAACCAGGGCGGAACACTGAATGCCATTTGACGATTCTCCTTCCATAAAAATTCATTTTTATATTTATTCCGAGAGACGACTCCCCAGGGATGGAGACGTTGACTGTACGACGTTCATTGTTTCAACGACGAGTTTTCTACAAGGGCTTTTCTACTTTTCCTACCTTCCAGCAGCAATAGCGGGAAAAGCACCAATGGAACCAAGCACGATGGCAGTATTAATAGCGTTGCCAACCCCTGCTCGCCGTTGATCTGGGCGATGGCGGGGTTTTGAGGGACGTACAGCACTTCGACCTGCTGCCCCTGCTCATACGCGGGTCTTCGTCCGCCCTGGATCAGAGACTCAACTTGATAGGTTTGCCCTTCCACTGTGTATTCGATAATGCGCGGCGGGTTCTTGGGGGTTGAAATAAAAATCAACCAGAGGTATTTTTTGGCTCCGACGACAACCCCGGTAGTCGTTTCGTGACTGATGGCAAGCCGGGCATTTTTATAGACCATGGGAATATCGTCGATCCCGGCACAGAGGGTTGCCACAATTCCGAAAAGGTACAACCAGAAGTTAAGCGTTCTTTTTTTCATTTTTTCTCCTTGTGTTCTAAAGTTTATTTAGCCGTTACCTTGATACGATTTCAATGGTTCCGCCTCTTATTGTACGCTTTCCTTTCGTTATTCCCGCTCTAGATGTACCCTGAGCGCTATGAATAGAAGGGACTCGATGTCTCGACACTCCCTTCGGTCGCCACCACACCCGCGTAGGGGCGACGTCTCGTCGCCCTGGGCACGGGGACCGTGCCCCTACGAATTAAATGCCTCATGCAATAAAGATTCAAACAACCCCTCGATGTCTCGACCCTCCCTCCGGTCGTCGACAACCACCCGCGCCACCAAGCCTGCAAGTCCAGACCTGACAGGTTTTCACGAGAGTCTTGCGATCAGCGTCTTATGTCCGCGCACGGGTTGCAATTGACGAGTGTCACGGTGAAACCTGTCAGGTCTTTTCACGAAAACACCTCGCTCAACAACGACTCAAACAACCCCTCGATGCTTCGACAGGCTCAGCACGACGCCTGCCTCTCGCCC
>CAZYLM010000003.1:0-40564 GCA_964648645.1 uncultured Anaerolinea sp. | reverse complement strand
AAAGCCGGAGATTCGTGAAGTTGTCATAATGGTTCCTATTTTAGGTTTTGCCTGCCCCCAAATTCTATCAAACTCGAGGGTATAATCTTATCGAGGAGTTTGGATGTTATTAACTCGCGAGCAATTACAGGAGCGTCTTTTCGCCTTGCACCGTGCCAGCCTCGAATTGGTGAAGGATGTTTCCTTGGAAACTTTGTTGGAGCGTATAGCCGCGACAGCATGCGAACAGTCAGGCGCTCGTTATGCCGCCCTAGGGGTCTTGGACGATTCGGGGAAGCTTGAAAAATTCATTTCCGTCGGTATGAGCCAGGAAGAGATCAAGCGGATCTCCCATCCCCCTGTAGGGAAGGGTTTGATCGGCGAGTTGATGGATACGGAAACGCCTTTGCGGGTTCCCGTCATCGAAGATCACCCCATGTCAGTGGGTTTTCCTGCCCAGCACCCCTCCATGACTTCGTTCCTTGGTGTGCCGATCCGAAATAGTGAAAGGCAGATCGGGCAGATCTACCTGACCGATAAAATGGAAGCGGAGGCGTTTTCATCTGATGACGAGATGATCATTCAGATGCTTGCCACCTACGCAGCGGCGGCCATCGGAAATGCACGGGTAATCAACCAAATGAAGGAGCGAGACGCAGCGTTGACCCGCCGTAACGTGGAGATGAACCTGCTCAATGACATC
The DNA here is from genome assembly GCA_964648645.1 of uncultured Anaerolinea sp. Classification (GTDB taxonomy): domain Bacteria; phylum Chloroflexota; class Anaerolineae; order Anaerolineales; family Villigracilaceae; genus Villigracilis. Next base: position 39,882 of record CAZYLM010000003.1, on the reverse strand, counting down.
GCCTCCACTCTGACCTCGAGCCTGGACCTGAACGAAATCCTAAACAAATCCCTGCGGCTGGTGATGAACTATATGACTGTCGAAGCAGGCGAGATCTTCCTTCTGGAGGAAGATAAAACCACCCTGCGGATGATGCTTCATCGCGGTCAGGCTGCTGAGGCGTTCTGGACACGGAACACCTTTGCCCTGGGGGAGGGATATCCTGGTATTGTGGCAAAAACAGGGCGCCCACTCCTAAGCCATGAACTTGAAAATGATGAAAATTTCCTTCGAAAAGCCATTATTGATGCGGGATTCAGGCAGGTGTTATGCATTCCTCTGCTCTCAGGCGAAAATGTAATGGGTGTCATGAGTGTAGCATCCCTGTCAAGGATTCCGTTTGAGGATCGTAGCATCCAAATGCTTTCAGCAGTCGGTGCCTGGGCGGGTCTTGCGATAGAAAATGCAAGATTACATACGAATGCAAGGCGTCTGGCTGTCCTTGAAGAGCGGAATCGGATTGGCATGGACCTGCATGACGGCATTATTCAGTCCATTTATGGCGTTGGATTGGGTTTGGAAGGCGCAAAACACTTAATTAATGAAGATATAACAGGCGCAAAGTCAAAGATCGATCATGCAATAACAGGTTTGAACCAGGCAATTCGTGATTTACGCTCTTATATTTTGGATTTAAGACCACGTCAGCTCGGAAATGACGGGTTTACGAACGGAATCAAGCGATTGATTGCGGAGTATCGCGCGAATACATTCTCAGAAGTCAACTTTACAATGCCGGATTCCGATCTGAAAGAGTTGACTCAATCCCAGGCATTGGCGTTATTCCATATCTGTCAGGAAGCTTTAGCCAACGCAGCCAAGCATTCCAAGGCAAAAACCGTTCAGATTTCGTTTTGGACAACGGATGAACGCGTATTGATGGAGCTCCATGACGATGGGAAGGGCTTTGATACCCGCGAAATGTCCGCATTTATCGGTCATGGGCTGGCGAACATGCAAACACGAGCTCATTCAGCAGGTGGCGACATTGATATTTCATCGACTCCAGGTGAAGGAACGACGATACTTGTATGGATTCCGCGCGGAATTAAACAATGAATCATGCCAATCGCTTGATATATCAAAATGAATCACAGGATTTCGAGACTTATTCCAATCAGATCGAATGCATTACGATAAAAGATTTTTTAAGATAGATACACCGTTGACATGTCGATTCTGCCCTTAATGCCCATATATGGGGGTAGGCCGATTGGAAAAGGATGCTTTTGGCTGAAACGCCTGTTCTATGTAATAACATCGATCTCAATGAGATTCAAAAGATTCTTTAAGAAACATCAATCTTAAAAAAACAAAATTTTTTAACTTCCCGTAGGTTGAACGACTGTTATTCAAGGCAATGTTCTGCTAGAATAAGCGCACGCTGAAAGAACGGATGAAAGATAGAACGATATCATTCGTAACCCCTGAAAGACCAAATACAGTCAATTTACAGAAAATCACACGAAAGCCGCCAAAATCAGGCGGGTTAATTTCATCTACGCTGAAATACAAAGATCCTGGGCACTGAGGAACCGCTTATGAACGCTGAACAGGCATGGCAAACCGTCCTTGCGCAACTCCAAATGGATATGCCGCGCGCATCTTTTGATACTTGGGTGCGCGATACCCGTCCCGTAGGCTATGAGAACGGGACTTTGACGGTGGGGGTACGCAATGCGTATGCCCGCGATTGGCTCGACAGCCGCCTTGCCGCCTCGGTCAACAAGATTCTGATTGAAACCCTGAATTCGAAGGTCTCAGTTAACTTCGTCGTTTCCCAAACGGAAGAAAATGGTTTCTCCGAACCGGAAACTCGTGCGGCATCCATACAGATCACTCCGCCGGAGCCGAAGCCCCGTCACGTGACATTGAATCCGCGCTATACGTTCGATACCTATGTTGTGGGGTCTGGGAATCGGCTTGCGCATGCAGCATGTCAGGCTGTGGCGGATAAACCCGCAAGGGCATACAACCCGCTTTTCCTTTATGGAGGCGTGGGTCTTGGTAAAACTCACCTTTTGCATGCCATCGGCAATGCTTGCCATGCCAGCGGATTGAACGTTCTTTATGTCTCATCCGAAGAATTCACGAATGACATGATCAATGCCATCCGCTCACATACCACCCAGGCATTTCGCGAGAAATACCGCTCTGCAGATGTGTTGTTGATCGACGATATTCAATTTATTGCAGGGAAGGAGTCCACACAAGAGGAGTTCTTCCACACCTTTAACACCCTTCACGGACAAGATAAGCAGATCATCGTTTCATCTGATAGACCGCCGAAGTCCCTGGTTACGCTTGAAGAACGACTTCGGTCGCGATTTGAATGGGGATTGACAGCCGACATTCAGGCGCCCGATCTCGAGACCCGCCTAGCCATCCTCCGCTCGAAAGCCGAACGGACCGGCCGGCAGATCTCGGATGATATTCTTGAAAGCATCGCCCAGCGTGTTCAGTCGAATATCCGCGAACTTGAAGGCGCTTTGAACCGCATCATCGCCTATGCGGATCTGAGCGGCGCCCCCCTTACGCCCAGCCTAGTGGACGTGGCGTTGGCAGACCTCATCCCTTCGCGCAATGATATTCAACCGAACCATGTTGTTGACCTCGTCGCCCGCAAATTCGGTTTGACGGCAGAAAAATTGCTTGGGCGTGACCGAACAAAGGAAGTTGCCCTTCCGCGGCAGATCGCCATGTATCTATTACGTGAAGAGGCGAAAATTTCCTTCCCCCAGATCGGCGAAGTGCTTGGTGGGCGCGATCACTCAACGGTCATGTCTGCTTACGAAAAGATCAAGGAACAGATCCATGCCGACCGAAGGCTGGAACAGGATATCGTATCAATCAAACAGCAGTTATATAACCCCACTGTTGCGGCATAAAACTATAGGAATTAAATCAAACGGGCACACCCAATCGTGTGCCCGTTATTTTTTGGGAGACTCAATTCCGCTCAGTCCAATCAGGATGTGCGTATTTCTCGTTGGCTAATTTATCTGCCAGTTTAAGTTCAGAATTGGATAATTCCTCGCTCTCAAAGCGAATTCCCAACTCCGCCTCGAACCCCTGGATGATAACTTGTGCAGTTCGACCCCAACTAGTTTCCACGCCTAAAACGGATTCTACGGTTGTTGCACGGGCGAGAAGCCTGTCCTTTGCATTTTGCCTTGCCGGTTCATCCTCAAAAACAAGCGCATCGCAAATTCTTGTCAAATCGCCAGTCAAAGGCAGTGAGCCGTGCTGGAGAACACCCTCTTTCCTCCTTGCCTGGGCTGAGCCGATGAGCTTTTTTCCGTTGACTGTGATCTCATAAGTCGAGGGGACCTCAAAGCAAATCGGGTTCATGTTGTGGGCGACAGGCGTGCCTTCGTGTTCCTTGACTTCAACGGGCAAATTCAAAGCCCGAATAGCATGGACAAGGGCTTTGGAGAGGCGGTTATAGGATTCGAGAACGCCTCCAGCAAGGACTGGGTCATCCGCGGTACCAGCCACAGAGTAAGTCAATTCATCGGTGTGCAAGATCGCCCGTCCCCCGGTGAGGCGGCGGACGACTTCCCAGCCCAGGGAACGGATTCTTTCTACATCAACATCCTTGAATGATTGAGCGTGGCCCAGTGATAAACAGGGGGGATTCCAGGCATATAAACGCAGCGTGGGTTTTGATGTTCCACGATGAATGTGCTCGAGGATTGCTTCATCTACTGCCATATTCCACGCGCCCGAGTCAGCAGGGGTTTGAAGAAGGCGCCAGGCTTTCATGCGGAACCGATCTTTTTGAAACTCTCTGCTGCTTCTTCCAGCGTTTTCTCATCCACCCCTTGCAATGGCGCACGGACGAACCAATGGGGCAGACCGTGGATTTTATGCAGAAGGCCTTTCAGGATCGGCGCGATGGGTGAGAAATGTTCGAGGAAATGACGTTGTTCGCTCACTATGGCTTGCACACTCGAAGGGTCTTTGCCCGCCTGAAATAAATCCCAGACTTCCCGCAAATTGTCGGAGATGAGGTTGGCAGGCGCGGTGATGGCACCCTGAGCATTGTTCTTCAATGCATGATGAAAATATGAATCCGTACCGTTCAAGACGAGAAGATCATTTCCAAAACGCTGACCAAGGGAAACCGCAAAGCCTTCGTCATGAGATGAGTCTTTAATTCCTGCGAATTGATTTGGATACTTCGTTTTGAGGCGTTCGAGCAAATCCAGCGAGAAGCCAATACCTGTTATGATGGGGATGTGATAGCCGAGTAGATGTTTGCCTTGCGGCACGGCCTGCTCGATCAACTCGCTGAACCAGCGGAACAATCCGTCGTCATTTGCTTTCCGAAAGTAATAAGGAGGAAGAACGACGGTTCCATCGTAACCAAGGTCGAAGGCAAGCTTCGTCAGCTCGATGGTTTCACTCAGGCTGGGTGTGCCCGTTCCAACCAGCATTTTGAAATCGCGGATTTGGTGGCGGATGACACGGATGGAGCGCAGGAGGGCTTCCCTCTCCCGTGGAGAAAAGGATGGACCTTCGCCGGTCGTCCCAAAGATCAGCGCACCGTGGCATCCACGTCCGGCGAGGAAGTGAAGGAACATGGCGATGGATTCGAAATCGAACGCAGTATCTTGCCTGCCTGGCGTTTTGGGGCTTTCAAGGTAGGGGGTGACAGAGGCAGCGTAAACGCCTGAAAGTGGGTGAAGGGTTGTCATGGGGAATTCCTGGTGAGGCACCAAAATCAAAAATTAGAGAACTTTGTTTCCGATACCTGATGTTGGATGCAGGGTAATTTACTCGTTTTCTTCAATGAATTGTTTGGCAGCTTGTTCCGGCGGTTGGAGGGGCTGCCCCTCTTCTTTATACAGATAATGCTGATGATCGAGTGTCCAAAGATAAAGATCGCCTTCGGTTTTATCAGGGAAATCCTCCAGAAGCCCGCTTTGGCGGATGATCGTCACAATGGGGAGATAGACCTTATCGTACCAGTGCTCGACGGCTTCCTGTTCGGAGATGTCGCGCTTGAGGTCTAGCCCCATAAAATAGCGGTGAACTGCGATATGTTCCAACATACGCGCGAAGCCGTCTGGAATATTGATCTTGATGTTTGCTTCGGGACGTAATCGGTCGAGCCCGGTGCGCTCGAGAAAGTCCACCTTTGATCCGAGGATCTCGAGGTCTTCGGGTTTGATGTCGGGAGTGATATTGACTCGTGTGGCACATTCGCGAACTTCGGCTTCGATGAACTCCTGTCCCTGCTCGCGCGCGACCGATACACGATGGTGCCCATCAACAACAAAGTACACCTGCCCAACCTTGTACAAAACAACTGGGGGGAGGTGGATATCTTCGTAAAAAGCGCGGTCCACCTTTTGCCACCTTCCGGCAAGTTGATCTTCCTTGGGCAGGAAGGCACGGTCAAATTCGTGATACCGGTTCAGACTCCCCGCGATCTGGTCCACGCGGACGGTTTTTACTCCCCGATAGATGGGTCCGCCGATTTTTATTTTTTCCTTGATGTCGTCGTATGATAGCAGGTTGTTGCGTTGACCTGAAAGAACCGCAAAGACAGAATTGACAAAGGATTTGAATCGCGCACGGCTAAAATCGGCGCGAACTCTGGAATCAAATTCGTTAGACATGAGCCTCTCTCTTGCGAATGGGAAAATCGATCACTTTGTAAGGATATACATTAATGATGTTTGTGTGCCCGGTGTTGGTTTCGCTTGCAGCAATGTTCCCGCGGTAGAAGTGAGTATGCCCGTGAACATGGATACCGGGACGCGCAAAGCGAATGAGCCAGTTAATAGCGCTTAATCCATGATGTGGTTTGTCGTTATCATCATGGATCCCTGAAGGTGGGGAATGGCTGATGAGAACGTCCAACGCGCGCCCGAAGCGCAAGCGGTTCAGCAACAGGCGGGGGATCATCCGGAATGCTCTCAGGTATGCTTCCTGCTGGGTGTATTGATTTGTCCCATCGGGTCGGTAACGCACAGAGCCGCCAAAGCCGCCGAGAAGGAGTCCCTGGTGGTGAACAATTTTCAAGTCGAGGTTCGAACCGCCTTCGGCTTTGGTTTGGATGTTCCCCGGGATATAGTCCGGGTCGTGATTGCCCGGCACGTAAAACATCGGCACATTCAAAACAGTCACCAGGAATTCGAGATATTGATACGGCAGGTCTCCGCAGCCCAGAATCAACTCGATATCTCCAAAATGTCCATTTGAAGCAAGGGAATAGACGCGTTCTACGACTTGATCGCTTACGGCAAGGATTTTCACGGGATTTTATTGTGCCGTATAATGCGCACGTTTGCAAGCTAAAAACCAGGGCATGTCAAAATTGCAGTACCCAGCATGGGCAATTCCCTTTATAATTCATTAATTCGGAATTAACCTACAGATGGAAACAAGGAATATTACATCTCCCATAGGTCCATACGGCTCAGGCTCCGGCGACCATCAAGGCCGCAAACAATTGTTGGCTGGTGTGACGCTCGTCAACCGCTATACGATCCAGGAAGTGATCGGAATCGGCGGTATGGGTTCTGTGTATCGCGCACGGGACATGCATTTCCCGAATGTAGTGAAGCTGGTGGCTGTGAAGGAAATGATCATCATGGCGCCGGACCCGTTGGTGCGCCAGACCATTGTGCAAAACTTTGAGCGCGAAGCCAACCTGCTTGCCACTCTCCATCACCCATCCATTCCGCGTATTTACGATTATTTTTCGCACGATGACCGGTCTTACCTGGTGCTCGAATTCATTCAGGGGCGCGATCTCGAAGCAGTGATCAATGATGCCGACGGCTTTCTCTTGGAGGATCAGGTTATCAGTTGGGGAATCCAACTCTGCGATGTGTTGGAATACCTGCACAGCCACAAACCGGACCCGATCATCTTCCGCGACATGAAGCCGTCGAACGTGATGATCAATCAGAATGGCGATGTGATGCTGGTGGACTTCGGCATTGCCAAGACTTTCCAGACCGGCATCAAAGGCACCATGATCGGCACGGAAGGATATTCACCCCCGGAGCAGTATCGGGGAGATGCCACGCAGTTGGCGGATGTCTATGCTCTCGGCGCGACCCTGCATCATGCACTAACTCGCCGCGACCCGCGTCTTGAGCCGCCATTTACATTTGCTGAAAGACCCATCCGGCGAATCAACTCGAATGTATCCGTGGAGTTCGAGGCCGTTGTTCACACAGCACTGCAATACAGTCCTGCGGAACGATTCCAAGGCGCGTCCGCGATGAAAGAAGCCCTGATGAACGTCGCGCGGAGGACCGGTGCCCTGGCGAAGATGGCCACATCCACCTCACTTCCTGCGCCAGTCAGCGGTGGGGTGAAGCCTGTTTGGGATTTCAAATGTGAGGATGAGATCCGCGGTACACCGACCTTAAGCCAGGGTTCTTTATACATCGGCTGCTATGATAATAATCTTTATTCTTTGAATGCAGCTGATGGCAAGTTCCAATGGAAATATCCCACTGACGGCGGGATAGTTTCGCGCCCGCTTGTGTATGAAAACAATGTCTTCTTTTGCTCGGAGGATCAGCGCCTGCATGTTATCGGTGCACGGACCGGGAAGCTTCTGTGGACGTACTACACAGAGAATCGGATCTATTCATCGCCGCGAATTTCAGATGGGCACATCTTTTTCGGCTCCGATGATAATGATTTGCATGCGGTAAATGTTAACAGCGGCAGGGCAGTGTGGAAGTTCACCACCGATAGTGCCATCCATTCCACACCCTTGATCGCGAATGAGATGATTTACTTTGGGACCGAAAGCGGCTCCTTCTATAGTCTTGATTTTCGGGGTGTCATGAAATGGCGTTTCCAGGCAAAGCGCGCCATGACTTCATCCCCAATCAACAGAGGGCAGGCGATTTACACTGCTTCAGTAGACAGTACCCTTTATGCCCTCGATGCGAAGAGCGGCTGGGCAATTTGGAAATTCCGCCTTGGAAAAGGGACAATTTCGTCTCCTGCGCTGGCTGACGATTTTATCTTTATTGGTGCTGCGGACGGTTTTGTTTATTGCGTGGATGTGCGCACTGCAAAGGAAGTCTGGCGCTACAAAACTGATAACCAGATAAGCAGTTCACCCACCGTTTACAAAGATTCCCTCTACATCGGCTCGGTGGACGGTAATATGTATTGTCTTGAGTACCGCACAGGCCGGCTGCGCTGGAAATTCGAAACCGGCAGCGCCATCACCGGCTCACCAGTTGTTTTCGACGATATCGTTTATTTTGGCTCGACAGACCATCATGTTTACGCGTTATTTGCCTAAAAGGAGCTCTTGTGGCTGATTTCTTCAAAAAATTATTTGGTTCCAAGGATGATACAAAACCGAGACAGCCGGATACTGTCACCACTGCGCCTCTCACCGATCAGCAGATTCAATCCATCATTTCCAGCCAGGCTCCCCGGTATGAGATAAGGCAGTTGGTGGCAAGCGTGGGACAATCCGTCGGTAAACAACGGGACCATAATGAAGACAGCCTATTGGCGCTAACAACTACTTTATCTGGGAATGCCGAAAGTGTCCCTTTCGGGCTTTACGTTGTAGCCGACGGAATGGGCGGTCATCAATTTGGCGAAGTGGCGAGTAACGCAGCCATCCGGATCGTCGGCGGGAGCATCGTCAATAAATTTCACACTTACTTTTATAAGCTCCCTTCGCAATCTCTTCAGGATTCTCTCCAGGAAGTCATGGAATCCGCGATCATGGATGCGCATCAGTATATTCAGAGGGAAGCACCAGGTTCGGGAACCACAGTGACTGCCGCGCTTGTGCTCGGTCAGCAAATCACCATTGGACATGTCGGCGACAGTCGCGCCTATGCCATTTACCCCGATGGGAGGATGGAAGCGCTTACACGCGATCATTCACTGGTCAAGCGGCTAGAAGAGCTCGGTCACCTCAGCAAAGATGAGGTGGATAATTTTCCGCACCGCAACGTTCTGATCCGTGCTTTGGGCCAGGGCGAGACCCTTGAAGCGGATATATTTACCATACCCTTCCCGCAACCCGGTTATCTTATGATCTGCAGCGATGGTCTGTGGGGTGTGGTTAATGAGAAAGATGTTGTTCGTATCATTAATGAATCCCCCAATTTACACCGTGCGTGTCAAAGTATGGTCGAAGCTGCCAATGCTGCTGGAGGGCCCGATAATATAACGGTGATCCTTGCCCAAATCGTAGGATAGTGTCTGAAATGTTCGCTGGCTCATCAGATCATTACGCCACACTTGGGGTCTTGCGTGATGCCACACAGGAGGAAATAAAACACGCCTACCTTGAGGCTGCCCAACGCTTGCACCCGGACAAAAACGTTGCCCCTGGGGAGACTGAATTATTTCTGGGTATCCAGCAGGCGTACGAGATTCTCTCCAATCCCAAGCGGAGGGCGCAGTACGATGCCACTCTGCCCCCCGAAGTAACAGTCGATAACAAGTTCATTCGTCACGAGGTGTTTTACAGCCGGCCCAGCCTGGTCCAGATCAAGGAAGACCAGCTGCTCTACATCCTGCTGGAGATCGAACCATCGGCGAAACAATCCGGCAGCCTGCCTGCTCCTCCGTTAAATATTTGTCTTGTGTTGGACCGCTCAACCTCCATGCAAGGTGATAAGATGGATGTGTTGAAGGCAACTGCCATCCAGTTGATGCGCGCTTTGCGTCCGCAGGATGTGCTAAGCATCGTCTCATTCAGCGATCGTGCTGAAGTGATCGTCCCTGCCTCGATTAATCTCGACCGAAGGAAACACGAGAACAGCATACAGATGATGCAGCCCTCCGGTGGGACGGAAATCTTTCAAGGGCTGGAAGCGGGGATGAAAGAGATCCGCAGAACGCTTGATCCGTCTCGCGTAAATCACATAATCCTGCTCACGGACGGAGAGACCTACGGTGACGAACAAGCCTGTCTTTTACTTGCGGAAGAGGCTGCCCGGCAGAATGTTGGCATTACCGGCATGGGGATCGGCTCTGAGTGGAACGACATCTTTCTGGATGCGCTAGCAGGGAAGACCGGTGGGTCGTCCATTTATATTACTGAGCCAAAGGATATCGAAAAATTCCTGGTGGAGAAATTCAAGTCGCTCACCAGTACATATGCTGACGATGTCTCGCTTGACTTCAAGGAGAGGGAGCACGTTCGACTCAATTTTGCATTTCGGCTTCAGCCTGAGGGCGGGCAGATCGAGGTCGCGTCATCATTACATCTCGGTCCGATCCTGCGGGATGCGCCGTTGCATGTTCTTCTCGAGTTCGTGGTCACCCCGAACGCTTTGGAGAACGAGGATGTCTTGTTATTGGATGGAAATCTGAAGGCTTCGGTTGTATCCCAACCTCTGCCTGTACCTCCCATACGGCTCAGACTTAAGCGGGAGGTCTTCCCTGAACCCAAAGCCGAGCCTCCTCCGGCGCGGGTCATAAAAGCCTTATCGCGTCTGACGCTGTATCGGATGCAGGAGCGTGCACAGACAGCAGCCAATGAGGGAAGATACGATGACGCGGCAAAACATCTGCAGAACCTTGCCACCCATCTCCTATCTCAAGGCGAAACAGGCGTGGCAAAAACTGCAATGCTCGAAGCGCAGAACCTGGAAAACCGGCGCGCTTGGAGTGTGTCTGGTAGCAAGGATATAAAATATAAAACCCGAGCACTGTTATTGGGCAGTGGCAAGGAGAAACCTACATGATAATCTGTTCCAATTGCAAACATGCGAATATGACAGGCGCATTATTTTGCGCTGAATGTGGTGCACAGCTGATCGGGAGGGATACGTTGACCACACAGTCGATTGCGACTGAAAACCTAAAGACTGCAAGCAGGCGCACAACCGGGGAAATGAGCCAGCCGGTGGAGGGAGAGAATGCCTGGGCGAACCTTCACCTGCTCGATACCGGGCAGGTGTTACCGCTTTCATCCCGTAATGAGTTCACCATGGGCCGCATTAGTGAAGGGCAGCCGATCATGCCGGACATCGACCTTTCGCCCTATCAAGCGTATGCGGCGGGGGTGTCCCGCCTCCATGCCGTCATTCGGCGCAGCGGTAATGCAATCGTATTTATGGATTTGGGCTCCGCAAATGGGACCTTCATCAACGGAAGTCGCCTCACCCCCAATACCGAGCAAACGCTCCAGCACGGCGATATTCTTGCGCTGGGTAAAATGCGCATTCAGGTCCTGATCGATAAAAAATAACAGCAAGGAGAACGAATAGAAATGGCATTCACGGTCATTCTGCATATTCCTAATGAGACTTCGGTCGCTGGGGAAGTGGAGGAACTTCCCAAACCGACGGACAACATAATCGTTGTCATGAATCCGCGCACCAAGGACGGCAAAGACCTACACTACATTGATCCCGGTACCGACAGGGTCATCTGGCCCCTTGCAAAAGTCAGTTTTATCGAAATTCTTGGCGACGCCCAGGACGAGAAGATCATTGGCTTTGTGAGGGAATAATGGCAGATCTGGACAGACGCCGCATACTTGTGGTGGACGATGAAGAGCGTATGGTACGCTTCATACGTATGAACCTGGAGCATGATGGTTTTCAAGTGGGGGAGGCGTTTAACGGTAAGCAGGCCATTCAAAAGATCAGGGACTTTACCCCCGACCTCATCCTGCTCGATGTGATGATGCCCGATATCGACGGCTTCGATGTGCTCGAAACCATCCGGGATTTCAGCAATGTACCTGTCATCATGTTAACTGCCAAAGGCGAGGAAGACGACCGTGTGCGCGGACTCGAGCATGGCGCAGATGATTACATCACCAAGCCGTTCAGCCCGCGTGAGTTGGTCAGCCGCATCAAAGCCGTATTACGCCGTACCGAAGGCGCGACAGGTTCTATGCACGGACTGATCGAGATCGATAAGCGCCTCAAGATCGACTTCGAGCGCCGTGAGATCTGGCTCGAAGGCAAGCTTGTCAAACTCCGCCCGACGGAATATCGCCTGCTTTATCACCTCGTTCAAAATGCAGGTTGGGTTGTTTCTCACGACCAGTTACTCCAAAAGGTTTGGGGTTACGAATATCGCGACGAACCGCATTATGTTCGTCTTTACATTAATTATCTGCGTCAGAAGTTGGAAAAAGACCCTGCCAACCCGGTATACATCCTTACCGAACGCGGAGTGGGTTACCGCTTCGTAGATTTCAAGCGCAGTAAGGAATGACCATGTCTGGGCAAAAACCTGATAACAGGTGGTTGACAGTTGCAAAACTGGTCGGAGTTTGCATTACCTGCTTTGGAGTTGTCTACGGCCTCGTAACACTGGTAAACGCGTTAAGCTCCTGACCTGTTCCTCTTATAAAAAGAATACAAAACGCTTGCGTTCTTCTAACGCAGGCGTTTTAAATTAAGGGCGTAAGACAAAACCCATTACCTAAAAGGAGGTACCTATGTCTAACTTAATTCGTTGGGAGCCCGCTCGTGAGATGATGACCCTGCGCGAAGCCATGGATCGCCTCTTCGACGATGCGTTTACCCGCCCGCTCAGCCTCTCCGGAGGCAACTGGTCCATCCCGGCAGTGGATATGTACCAGACTGATAACGAGGTTGTGGTCAAAGCTGCACTCCCCGGCATCAAAGCTGATGAGGTCCAGCTCAATGTTACTGGTGAGGTGCTCACTATAAAGGGCGAGACCAAGCAGGAGAACGAGACCAAAGAGAAGGCGTACCACATCCGCGAACAACGCTGGGGCACTTTCGAACGTTCTATTGTCCTGCCTACCGAAGTCGTTGCGGACAAAGCCAAAGCAGACTTTGAGAACGGCATCCTGACCATCGCGCTCCCTAAAGCGGAAGAGGTCAAGCCGAAGACGATCAATATCAAGACCAAGTAACACCAAAGCTACAAAAACAGGAGCCAGCCATCCCGGCTCCTGTTTTTGTTATGATAGGCGGGAAACAGGAGACTTTCACCCATGCCCCAAAATTATTCTTCACTTCGCATCAACCCAGACCGTATGCTGGATGCTTTCAACCAGTTAGCTGCCATCGGCTCGACAGGCGATGGCGGTGTGAACCGCATCACATTCAGTGAGGCGCATCTTGCCGCACGTGCCTGGTTCCGTGAACACATCCAGCAAAGCGGACTGGAATTCCGCACAGATGGGGCAGGGAATCATTCTGCGCTTCTGCTAGGTGATGACTCAAATGCACCGACGCTCATTCTCGGCTCACACCTGGATTCTGTTCCCAAGGGTGGTCGCTTCGACGGAGCTTTGGGTGTCATGGCAGCGCTTGAGGTGTTGAAAACGATCCGAGACAACAAAGTCAAGCTTAAAGTCCAGTTGGAGGCGATGGACTTTACCGACGAAGAAGGCACGCATTTGAGTTTATTTGGAAGTAGCGCGATATCAGGTCATCTGCATCCTGATTCATTGAAAAAGCCGTATAGCGGGCGGGAAAATTTCACGGCCGGGCTGGCACGTGCCGGGCTGACGGAAAAAAGTTTGTTCACTGCCAAGCGACAGAAAGAATCCCTTGCAGGGTATTTGGAACTGCACATCGAACAAGGGAAACGCTTGGAAAAGCGCGGCATCAACATCGGTATCGTGTCAGCGATTGTGGGCTATGGGTCGTACCGCATGACATATATCGGTCGCGCAGACCATGCCGGATCTGCCGCAATGGAAGATCGCTTGGATGCAGGGCAGGGTGTGTCAGCGTTTATTTTGGAAGTACGACAGACTGTGATGCGCGACTTCCCGAATTGCGTGGCGAATGTCGGCAAGATCGGGTTTTCACCTGGCGCTTCAAATATCGTCCCTGCCCGGGCGGACTTTTTATTGGAGTTCCGCTCGCCTGATGAAAAGCAATTGGATGCATTGGACAAGGCGTTGATGGAATTGGCAAAGGAAAAAGCCGGGCAATTTGGTTTGCAATTGACCGCTGAACCATTAGGCAGACACACCCCCAACCCTATGAGCGCTGAAATTCAGAACGTGTTCATATCCGCCTGTACGAGCTTGGGTTTATCAAATGCAATTATTCCATCCGGTGCGATCCACGATGCGCAGTCCTTGGTGGATAATTGCCCTGTGGGCATGATATTCGTGCCATCTGTAAACGGCACAAGCCATTCACCTTTTGAATTCACCGAATGGCAGGACTGCGTCAACGGCGCGAATGTGCTTCTGCATGCTGCATTGCGTTTGGCTGTGTAAGGTCATGCTTGTATTGACTTACATCGAGTAAAATAAGACACTCATGAAAAACTTCGACCCAAAATACAACTCTATTCCCAAGACAGAGATCCACTGTCACCTCGAAGGGGCCATTCGCACACAAACCATTATTGATGTGGCGCGCGAACAGGGCATATCCCTGCCTTCATACGAAGTACAAGGGTTGGATAAACACGTCAAAGTTCTTGAGCAGTTGCAAAGCCTGGAAGCCGTGTTGGAGGCGTTCGATATCTTTCAGCGCACCATCACCTCGCCCGGGGTTTTTGAGCGCATTTCATGGGAACTGTTCGAAGATTGTGCCAAACAAAACATTAAACTCTTTGAGGTGCGATTCTCTCCCGATTGGGCATTTCATGGGTACAACCTGGATTGGGACGCCTGCCTTGATGGTTTACTCCGTGCACAGGAACGCGCCGAGAAAGAATTCGATATGGCGATCGGCATCATCGCCATCACCTCCCGCGGAATGGGCGCGGAGTCTTGCGTCAAAACTGTGGACTGGGCGATCAGGCACAAGAAGCATATCCAAGCCGTAGACCTTGCGGACGCGGAAAGGCTTTACCCTGTTAAGGACTTTGTCGAGCCCATTATGAAAGCCAAGGATGCGGGGTTGAAAGTCACCATCCATTCCGGCGAGGATACGCCTGCCTCTTTCGTGATCGATACCATCAACTATTTCCAGCCAGACCGCATCGGACATGGTATTCATGCCATCGAAGATATGCATGCTGTCGAGATGCTTATTAAGAAGGGGATTACGCTCGAGGTGAATCCTTGGTCAAATTATTTGACCAACTCCGTCGCAACGATCGAGGCGCATCCGCTCAAAAAGTTATTCGACCTTGGAGTGCGTGTAACCATTAATTCGGACGACCCCGAAGTTCTTGAAACCAATGTTAATGAAGAATACCGGATCGCCCACGAAGTCCTCGGTATGAGCATGGACGATATTCGAGTTTGTAATCGTTTTGCGTTCGAATCTTCTTTTATTGACCCGGCGAAAACCAAACCTATTTGGGAGAAATACTTCGTCTAATATGCAATGGAGCACTTGTCGTGGACAACGGCGGTCCATTTTTGGTCTATGAGCGATTTGCGCGAATGCCCGGGGTTTAGCATAATTTCAAATTGACCGAATCGGAACCCTTGGGGTAAAATAATGCGCTGTCCAACTCAGAACACCCATCCCACCGGGGATTGTGTAATTATCTTTTCAAGGAATAGGAACGTAGAATGACCAAGCGAACGTATCAACCCAAAATCCGCCGCCGCGTGCGCGTGCATGGCTTCCGCTCGCGCATGGCAACCGCCGACGGACGCGCTGTCCTCAAGCGCCGCCGCCTCAAGGGGCGCCACAAACTCACTGTTTCAGCCAACGAACACGTCAAGCGGACTCGTTGGTAATCTCCGTGTAAGATCGCGGAGATCATCGTGAGGCACGGGTGCAGAGACGGTTTCGACTGTCCCGGTCCGAAGACTTCAAGCGGGTGCGGCGAAATGGCAAGTCCTATGCCCATCCGCTTGTTGTGTTAGTAGCACAAGCAAACAAATCTACCGGACATTTAAAGATCGGAATCGCTGCGGGTAAGACGACCGGCTCAGCTGTGCATCGTAACCGGGCGAAACGACTGTTGCGCGAAGCGATGCGGGCGCTCATTCCTTCCATTGCCATGCGGCAGAATCAGATCGGACAAGAGAACACCTCTGGCTGGGATTTGATCCTGATTGCCAGACCCGCGCTTGTTTCGGCAACTTTGGCTGATACTCGCTCCGCGCTTGCTAGTGTCCTTGCTCGTGCAGGACTTATCCCTATTGATGAACCCTGAACTCGAAGAACAATTCCATCTGCATGATTATTCCCATGAGCCGCGGCTGCGCGATATGCCGCGGACGATTGGGAATTTTCCGCGTATTATTGTTCTCTCGTTGATTCGGTTGTATCAGATGTTGGTCTCCCCTGGTTTGCCTGCCAATACTTGCCGCTTTTACCCATCCTGTTCGCATTACGGGTACCAGGCTGTGTATAAATACGGCGCATTGAAAGGGTCTCTTATGGCAGCCTGGCGTGTTTTGCGCTGCAATCCCTTCAACCCTGGCGGGTACGATCCAGTCCCATAGATGCATAATTCTGGCAAAGCCTGCCCCTTTGCCTTTCAGGAGTATTTCACTTTGAAAATTAAAAAGATCACCTTACTAGTACTGCTGGTCATCTTTGGCGCGTTGGTATTAAGCGCCTGTTCCGGCGGACGCGCTTCCATTGTCAACACTTGGCCCGGTTTGGCAGCGGATAGTGACAGGGTCTATCTTGCCTCTGGTTCCCATCTTTATGCTGTGGACGCGAAGACAGGCAAGGAAGTTTGGCGTTACCCTGCTGAAACCGATAACAATATTATTTTTTATGCCAACCCCATCCTGACTCCGGATGGACAGTTGCTAATCGGCAGTGAAGGGAACAATCACGAATTGGTCAGCATTGACCCGGAGACAGGCAAGGATAATTGGTCTGCACCGTTCTCTTCCGCAAAGGGGAAGTGGGTGGGGTCACCGCTGGTATTCAATGACACCATCTACGCCCCAAATTCAGACGGTTTCCTGTATATACTCGATCTGCAAGGGAAGCAGGTTCAAGATCCTCTTGAGTTGGGCGGCGCACTCTGGTCGGCTCCGGCCACCGACGGAACATATCTTTACGTTACATCTCTCGACCACCATTTACATATCATCGACCCGGCCTCGGGTGATACAGGCGAGATCGTGGATCTGGGCGGCGCAACCCCCGGAAGCCCTGTTGTCGGTGATGGAGGGGCGTACGTTGGTTCGTTTTCCTCTGCGGTTGAGTTTATCCAACCGAATGGAAGCCATCAGGAAATTGCCAAAGCCAAGGAATGGATTTGGGGAACGCCATCTTTGAGCAATGGAATTCTGTATTACGCCGACTTGGGCGGAAACCTTTATGCCACTGATATTGCCAGCGGCTCTCAGACCTGGGATGGTGTGAAACCGGATGGACCAGTTGTGGCAAGCCCATTAATTGTAGGCGACCTGATCTACTTTGCCACCGAAGAAGGGACTCTCCTTGCCCTTGATAAGGACGCAAAAGTATCTCTCGAAAAGACAGTTGGCGGAAAGCTTTACACTACTCCTGTCATCTCTGGTGATCTGGTCGTTGTTGCTCCATACCAAGCTGAATTTGCCGTGGCTGCCTATGATGCCGAAGGCAAGCAGGCCTGGACGTATACCCCCGAAAAGTAGTAAGGAACCCAATCCATGTGGCAAACATTCATCATTCAACCCATGGTCAACCTTTTGTTGTGGATCTATGACATGCTTGGTCATGGTCCTCACATGTTCGGGGTTGCCATTATCCTGTTCACTATTGTCATCCGTCTTATCACCTGGCCCCTGAACGCGTCGCAGGTCAAGGGCGCGCAGGCCATGCAGGAGTTGCAGAATGACAAGGAATGGCAGGAGATCCAGAAGAAGTACGGCAAGGACCGCGAAAAACTTGCCCAGGAACAGATGCGCATCTACAAAGAGCGCGGTATCAATCCTTTTGCGTCCTGCCTGCCAACTCTGATCCAATTTCCGATCATTATCGGTTTATACCAAAGTATCAGCCGTGCAATGGCGGCAACTCCGCTCGACATGCTAAACCTCGCCCGTACAATCTATCCCTTCCAGCATGTCGGAAACATCATCCCGCTCAATAGCACCTTCTTGTGGATGAACCTCGGTCGCCCCGAAGGGATTCCTCTGCCGTTCGATGTATCCTTCCTCCCGAACGGTTTCCCACTTCTGGCGCTTGTTGTGGCATTAACGACCTACGTCCAGACGAAATTGACCATGCCGGCCACACCTCCGAACCCCAATGACCAGGCTGCGGCACAGTCCGCTGCAATGAGCAGCAGTATGTCCATTTATATGCCGCTCATGCTGGGTTGGTTCGCGCTTACGTTTGCATCCGGGATTTCGGTCTATTTCATTACGAGCAATTTGCTGGGTATTGTTCAATATGCTGCCACTGGTCGCGCAAATTGGAGCAATATATTACCGGGCGCGAATAAGAATTCGAACAAGAAATAGGGAGCTATCATGAACGAGCGCACAACACTCGAAGTTATCGCTCCATCCGTCGAAGAAGCCATCCGTCAGGGACTCGACCAACTCGGGCTTACTGCAGATGCGGTTTCTGTGGAAGTATTGGATTCCGGCTCGAAAGGATTGTTCGGGCTTGGCGGGCGACAGGTGCGGGTCCGTTTGTCGGTAAACCCGCCCGCAGTGCAGGAACAACCTGCAGCGCCAAAACATGCAAAAACTGAACCAAAGCCTTCACTCTCAAAAAAAGCTGAATCTAAACCGCGTACAAAGGAAGCCAAGCCTCAGCCCGAAAAAAAGGTTCAGGAGCCGAAACCACAGCCCAAGCCGGAGGTGGCAGCGGTAAAGCCGTCAGATGATGGGCATGATGCCGTACTCAATACCGCCGAAGAGGTGGTCTCCAAATTGATCTTTCATATGGGGCTGACCGCTCAGGTCTCCGCACATTACGATGAGATGGATAACGGGGACCACCGCACCATTCAGGTGGATGTTCGCGGTGAGGATTTGAGCGGGTTGATTGGGCGGCGCGCAGAGACGTTGGCAGCCTTTCAGCAAGTCGCTTCATTGATCGTCGGCAAGCAAACTCAGCAATGGGTGCAGGTCGTGGTGGATGTGGAGGGATATCGCGCGCGGCGCGAGAAGCAGATTCGCCAGCTGGCGAACCGTATGGCGGACCAGGTTACCAAAACCGGGCGCAAAGTGACAATGGAGCCAATGCCCTCAAGCGAGCGTCGCGTCGTTCATATCGAACTACGCGGTCATCCAGCAGTAAAAACTGAAAGTACCGGTGACGAACCATATCGCAAAGTGGTGATCTTACCGAAAGAGTGATTTTCCGCAAGCCAAAAGGACAAGACCGTGGACGAAAGTTTACGGTCTTTTTTCTATATTCTGTTGTTTGTCACTCATCGCTCATCATCACGGTATAATTTGCGTATGTCCGAGCCTCACCCTGTGGATTACCTGCTGATCGGTCATGTTGCTGTGGATATTACTCCTGCGGGAAATCAACTTGGCGGGACGGTGAGCTATGCTGCCCTGACTGCAAAGGCAATGGGGTTGCGCGTCGGAATAGTAACATCGGTGGGCGAAGAGGCGCCTTTGAATCTGTTGGATGGGATTCAGATCATATGCATCCCTGCCAAAAGAAGCACGACCTTCGAGAATGTAAAAACTGACCTTGGGCGTAAACAGACCCTTCACCATCAGGCTGTTCCCTTGTCGTTCGAGCACGTCCCGCAGATTTGGCGGAATGCGCCGGTTGTCCATCTTGCACCAATTGCCCAGGAAATGGATATATCGATGGCGGGGCAATTCCCATCTTCATGGGTGGGTGTGACCCCCCAGGGATGGATGCGGGCTTGGGATGAAAAAGGCTCGGTTTTTTCAATTGCCTGGGAGAATAGCGATCAGGTCCTCGGTCGGGTGGGAGGCGTGGTGCTTTCTCTTGAAGATATCAACCGCGACCTTGAGCTTGTCGAACGGATGGCGCATCAAACCAAGCTATTATGTTTGACTGAAGGGGAGGATGGGGCTGTACTGCATTGGCATGGCGACCGCAGACGTTTCCGTCCCCCGCGGGTCAATGAAGTGGATGCGACCGGTGCAGGCGACATCTTCACGGCGGCATTTTTTTCACGACTTTATCAAACACGCGACCCCTGGGAGTCAGCGCGATTTGCAACAACCGTTGCGGCATACTCCGTAACACGCAGAGGTACGGAAGGGATCCCAACCCCTGCAGAGATCGAATTATGCAAGATGGAGGTTTTATCTTGACCAAGATCTATACGCTTGTGAATCAAAAAGGCGGGGTTGGTAAGACAACAACCACGATAAACCTTGCTGCCTACCTGGCGAAGGTGGGGCAGCGAGTGCTGGTGGTGGATCTTGACCCGCAGGCGAACGCCACATCCTGCCTTGGGGTGGATAAACTTACAGTTGAGAATAGTACTTATGAAGCCTTGCTGGGCGATGAGGATATCTTCCCATATATTTTGTTGAACGAGCGCTTGAAATTGTCATTGCTGCCTTCTGCGCCTGCCCTGGCAGGTGCAGAGGTGGAGCTCGTGGATGAATTGGCGCGCGAATCTCGTTTGCGCAGGGCGATCCAAAAGGTGGCAAAGCGATTCGATTATGTATTGATCGATTGCCCGCCATCTCTCGGTCTTCTCACCGTCAACGGTTTGATGGCGGCTATGGATGGTGTGATCGTTCCGGTCCAATGCGAGTATCTTGCTCTGGAGGGATTGGGCCAGTTGACCGAGACGATCGAACGGGTGCGATCGGCTCTCTTCCCTGAACTGAAAGTGCGTGGAGTGGTACTAACGATGTACGACACTCGGACGAATCTCTCTGCGGATGTGGTACGCGAGGTGAACAAGCACTTCCCGAATCAGGTTTTTAAGAGCATCGTCCCGCGTAATATTCGTCTGGCAGAAGCGCCTTCGTATGGTTTGCCCATTTCAGAGTACGCGCCTCATTCCCCCGGCGCAGAGGCGTATGAAGCATTGGCAAAGGAATTATTGAAAGGCGATAAGAATTAGAAGTTCTGACCGTCGATGATCGGCCGTGGTCTTATTATTTCGACGGTACGTTACTTAGGAGCAATTGCATGGCTCAACGAAAAGGTCTTGGCAAAGGATTGGATGCCCTCATCCCCGGCGGGAAATCTTCCGTGCCTGTGGCAAGGGACGGTCATGGCGGCGTCCAGCAAGTGGCGGTGGAAGCCATCAAACGTAACCCGCGCCAGCCGCGCGTCCATTTTAAAGAGGAAGACTTGGATGAACTGGCGGCATCTATTCGAGAGCATGGCGTCATCCAGCCCTTGATCGTCTCGCCCAAGAATGATGGAACATTCATCCTGATCGCGGGTGAAAGGCGCTGGCAGGCTTCTCAGCGTGCTGGGTTGAAGAGCGTCCCGGTTGTGACGCGTCAGGCGAGCAACCAGGAACTCCTTGAACTGGCATTGATCGAAAACGTCCAGCGTGCCGACTTGAACCCGATGGAGGAAGCCGAGGCTTACCATCAACTTGCGGAAGATTTCGGCCTCTCACACGAAATGATCTCCCGGCGGGTGGGGAAGAGCCGCGTGGCTGTGACCAATACCATGCGACTGACCAACCTTGCGGATGCGGTCAAGCAGGCATTGGTGGATAATAAGATTACCGAGGGTCATGCCCGCGCCTTGCTTGGATTATCCACCCAGAAGGCACAGACATCCGCTTTGCAGACCATCGTTAACCTCTCCCTCAGTGTGCGCCAGGCGGAGGAGCTTGTCCGCAAATTGACGGGGCAGAGACCCGTAAAAGTCAAGAAAGTTTTCCATAATGCTGATGTTTCAGATGTGGAGAAACGCCTCCAGCGCAGCCTCGGAACAAAGGTCATGCTCAAGCACGGCAAGAAGGGCGGGACTGTGACGATCTATTATTATTCCGACGAAGAACTCAATGCTCTGTTGAAGAAAATGTCATAGGCATCATGAAACTTCTTTACAACGCTAACATCCACACTCTCGATTCAACGAATCCCCACGCTACGGCGATCCTCATCGCGGGTGGGCGGATTATTGCTGTAGGAAGCAAAGACCAACTCGAAGGCATCACACATGGCAAGGTTGAGAAGCAGGATATGAAAGGCGCGACCATCCTGCCGGGGTTGACCGATGCGCACATCCACATGGAATATTATTCGTTGGGGCTTTCCAAAGTGGATTGCGAGACGAAGACCAAGGATGAGTGTCTGCGGCGGGTTGCGGAGCAGGCGAGAAGTTCAAAGCCTGGTGAGTGGGTGCTCGGTCACGGCTGGCAGCAAAATGATTGGGATGGGATCTTCCCAACTGCTGCCGAACTTGATGCCATTGTGCCAAACAACCCAGTTTACCT
This sequence comes from uncultured Anaerolinea sp., assembly GCA_964648645.1. Taxonomy (GTDB): domain Bacteria; phylum Chloroflexota; class Anaerolineae; order Anaerolineales; family Villigracilaceae; genus Villigracilis. The sequence continues at coordinate 17,652 of CAZYLM010000003.1, read as the reverse complement.
GACTGCCAAGTCACTGCATGCAGCCTGGGCGAATACATCCGCGTTAAAGTTGGCCAACATCACAGACGCCACCACCGACCCAAAAGACGGCGCAATTCAGCGCAACGCAGGCGGCAAAGCCACAGGTATTTTGCTTGAAACAGCCATGGAATATGTCAATGCCGTGGTGCCCAAGCCAACCTTGAATGAACTTGAGGCGGCGATGGAAAAAGCCCAAGCCGTTCTGTGGAGGATGGGGGTCACAGGCATTCATGACTTCGACCGCCGCGATTCTTTTATGGCATTGCAATCCTTGCGGGCGCAGGGCAAATTAAAATTGCGGGTGTGTAAAAACATTCCCGTCGAAAGTGTGCAGCAGGCGAATGACATCGGCTTGCGCACTGGTTTTGGTGACGAGATGCTGTGGATCGGTTCGGTCAAAGCCTTTATGGACGGTGCTCTTGGTCCCCGCACGGCGGCAATGTTCCAGCCCTATGAAGGCGAGCGTGAGAATAAAGGCATCCTTAACATGGATGGTGAAGAGCTTTTTGAACATGCCCGCAAAGCTGCGGACGTAGGTTTGAGCATGACCGTCCACGCCATCGGTGACAAGGCAAACCACGAGGTATTGAATGCCTTCGAGCAATTGCGTACTTACGAACGGCAACACAACCTGCCACACTTGCGACATCGTATCGAACATGTTCAAATTATCCATCCTGATGATGTGGCCCGTCTTGCGAAACTGGACGTAGTTGCCTCCATGCAGCCTATCCACGCCACGTCTGATATGTTTGCAGCCGATCGCTATTGGGGTAAGCGTGCAGACCTTGCTTACGCCTGGCGGACTCAACTCAACTATGGCGCGGTACTCGCCTTTGGATCGGATGCTCCCGTGGAGTCCCCAAATCCATTTTTAGGATTGCACGCTGCCATTACCCGCCAACGGGCCGACGGTTCCCCCTCCGCCGAAGGCTGGTACCCAGAACAGAAATTGACCCTCGCTGAAGCTTTGTCCGCCTACACCCTTGGCGCTGCCTATGCTGCCAATGCCGAAGACCGCCTGGGCAGGCTTGCTGAAAATTATCATGCCGACCTGATTGTCCTCCCCGAAGATCCATTCGGTCTGGATGCAAAAAACCTGTTGACAATAACCCCGTCTGCTGTCATGATTAATGGAGAATGGGTCTTGCTCTAGAAACGGAATTTGATTAATGGATACACAGCCGCCGAAATTATCCCCTGAAATGCTTGTGCCCCGTCTGGGCGAGTACCTTGTCCAAAAAGGGATGATCACTGAGATCGACCTGTTCCGTGCACTGGTCTATCAGCAGGATGCAGCTGAAAAGGGAGGTCAGGCTTTGTTGGGTCAGGCTCTGATGGAAATGAAACTGGTCACCCGGGATCAACTTGATCAGGTCATCACGGAGCAGATCATCCAACTGCGAACCGCACTGCAATCGGCGAACCGCAACCTTGAGCAGCGAGTCCGTGAGCGAACAGCAGAATTGAACGAAGCCATGAATCGTCTCTCGGAACTGAGCCAGATGAAGGCGAATTTTGTTTCGAATATCTCGCACGAACTAAGGACGCCGCTCACGCACATCAAGGGCTATATGGAACTGCTCATCTCCGAATCGCTCGGACAAATTACAGAAGAGCAACGTCACGCCCTGACAGTGAGTCAGCGCGCGACAGGCAGGCTGGAGGATATGATCGAGGACCTGATCATGTTCTCGCTCGCCTCGCGCGGCGAATTGAGTTTGAAACTCGAAAGCGTCGACATCCGTCGTTTGGTTGCCCTGGTGGCAAAGAGCGCCTCGCGCAAGGCGGATGATCGCGGGGTATCTGTGATCGTCAAAACGCCAGATAATGTTCCTTTGGTGCAAGCTGATGGAGAAAAGATCGGCTGGGTGGTTGGTCAGCTTTTAGATAATGGGATCAAATTCACTCCCTCGGGCGGAAGCGTCACCGTCTCTCTTGAAGAGGAGGGGAAAAATCTCGTCCAGTTGATCGTCGAGGATACGGGAGTTGGCATCCCGGCGAGCCGCATGAAGGAGATCTTCGAACCGTTCCACCAATTGGATGGTTCGTCCACCCGGCGCTACGGCGGGACGGGTTTGGGACTCTCGCTTGTACGCCAGATCGTCGAAGCCCACGGCTCCATGTTGGATGTGAAATCCACTGAAGGCAAAGGCGCCATTTTTAAATTCCCCCTGTTAGCCATGCGCGACTGAACAATGGACAAAGCCACACTCTCTGAACTTCATCGCATCTTCCAGGAAGTGCAATCGAAACCGGATGTCAAAACCGCGCTGGACGTGTTATTTCTGTCCATGCGTGGTTTTTTTGTTTTTGACAATGTCGCCATCTACCTGAGCGACCGTAAAACACGAGGATTAGATATCGCTTATGCTCGCGCCATGGGGCGTGGAAAGACGGCCGAGGCTGATGCTGCCTGGGGCGAAAGTATTGCGAATGATGTCATTACCAACGAACATATGGTGATACACGGTCCCATGGATGGCTCGAGTAAAAAGAATCGTATGACCCAGACCTATCTGCTGGGTTTACCTCTATATGTTGGAGCAAAATTGCGCGGGGCATTGTTGTACGTGCGCTTCGGAGGCCCCGAGTATTCGGAGCTTCACATCCATACCGCATCACTTCAGGCAATTTGGTCTTCGGCATTGATCGAACGGAAGGAACTTCAGGAAGCGCGGGCCGAGTTGGATTCGGTCCAGCGGCAAATGCGTTTGCAGGATGATTTCGTTTCCACCATTTCGCACGAATTACGCACCCCGCTTGGTTTCATCAAGGGATATAGTACAAGTCTCCTGCGGCAGGATGCTCACTGGGATGAACCCACCCAACGCGAATTTCTGACGATCATTGATGAAGAAACGGACCGCCTAGCAAAATTGATCGAGGACATGCTCGAGTCGGCGCGTTTGCAGAGTAAGACGGTTCAGTTCAAATTTTCCCCGCTTCGGTTGGACGCCCTATTGCGTGACGTCACATCACGTGTTTGCACCCATCACCCAAAGCTTGTCGTTGATCTTCAGATCGAACCTCTCCCGCCCGTGTTAGGGGATGGGGTGCGTATCTCACAGGTATTCGAGAATCTTTTTAGTAATGCCATTAAATATGCGCCTGGTTCTCGGATCACGGTCAGCACGCAGGTGGTGAATGGCAGGGTGCGTCTTTCATTTGCGGATGAAGGCGAGGGTATTCCCGAGGAATTCATTCCCTTCCTGTTCGAACGTTTTTATCGTGTGCCCGGCGAACGTACAGTGACCGGCACCGGACTGGGCCTTTATATTTGCAAGCAAATTGTTATGGCTCATCATGGTAATATTTGGGTAGAGTCAGTGTTGGATCGCGGCACGACCTTCTTCATCGAGTTGCCCGCCGACCCAACGCTTTGATTCCATCTATTCGAACCCCCAAGGAGCTGATATGGCAAAGCGTATTCTGATCGTTGATGACGAACCCCGGTATTTGCGCCTTTTGGAAGCGAACCTGCACTCTGAAGGATACGAAGTAGTCACTGCGCAGGACGGGATGCAGGCATTGGATGTTTTTTCATCCAACCCGATCGACCTGGTATTGATGGATGTGATGATGCCGCGGCTCGACGGGTTCGGTGCCACCCAACGCCTGCGTGAGTTCACCAATGTTCCAATCGTCATCCTTACTGCGCGAGGTGAAGAGCAGGACCGGGTTCGCGGACTCGACCTAGGAGCCGACGACTATCTGGTCAAACCCTTCTCTGCCACCGAATTGCTTGCCAGGGTTCGTGCTGTCCTTCGCAGGGCACAGGCTCCAACTGATTCAGGGCAAGTCCGGTTCTTCACCCATGAAGACCTCAAGATCGATTTTGCCCGGGCTGAAGTCTGGCGCGGAGAAACTCCTGTATCGCTTTCCGCTACAGAATACAGGCTTCTGCTGCACTTTGCTCACAATGTCGGCAAGATACTGACCTCCGAGGAACTTCTGACCAGTGTGTGGGGTGTCGAATACAAGAATGACAAGGAAATATTGTGGGTGAGCATCGCTCGCTTGCGCCAGAAGCTTGAGAAGGATGCCCACTCACCCCGCCATATTGTCACGCGTTCCGGGTTGGGATACCTGATGCCGCCCATAGAATCGTGACGCTTGCGCATGACGACGGGCATGCGCGCGGAAACATGCCATGCCTCAAAAGAAAATATTAATCGTCGATTCGGACTCCGCAAGCAGAAATTTCATAGCGCGTAAGTTACAGGAACTTGATTTTGAAGTTCTCCAGGCCGGTTCGGGCAAGGAGGGCTTGATTGTTGCCTGGCGTGACCGCCCCGACATGGCGATTATCGATCCGGCATTGTCCGATCTCAAGGGGGAGGAACTCGCCTCAAAATTGCATCAGGATTATCGTACTGCCCATTTAAATTTAGTGGCATTAAGCAGCGACCATGATCCTGCACGGATAAAAGCCTGCCGGGAGGCAGGCTTTAACGAGTACATCACGAAATCCGGTCAGGCCGTATCCCTTCTCAGCGATGCCGTCAGGCGTGTCTTTGGGATCTCCGTCGATGTGATGAAGAGGGGTGGTTTGATGATCGTCTTCTTGAGCGCAAAAGGCGGGACCGGCACATCATCGGTATGCGCAAATATGGGGATGGAAATATCAAATCTCAAGCCCGAAGCACGGGTTGCTGTGGCGGACTTGGTGTTTCCCATCGGTTCGATCGCTCCCATCATTGGGTATGAAGGCAGGGAAAACATCATTACACTGGCAGAACGTTCTGGAAACGAAACTTCCCCCGATTTTCTTAAACACACATTACCCATTGTCGATGTATGGAGATTTCATCTCCTGGCTGGGTCCCCCGACCCTGAGTTGAGTAACCAATTGAATATCGAACGCATCTGGGATCTGATAGCGGGGCTGAAGACCGCCTACGATTTTGTGCTGGTCGATATCGGGCGCTCTCTTTCGAAGATCACCCTGCCGTTGATCCAACATGCAGACCTTGTCACTCTTTTGATCAGTACCGATGTTAGTACGATTTCCCTGACGGGGACCATATTCGAATTTTTGGAATCAAAGGGTGTGAGCGGGGAGTCGATTTACACCATCTTGAACCGGCACTCCGGGCTGGAGGGGTTGAGCAAGCGGGAGGTGGAAAACCTGCTCGGGGTAAAGGTCCATTCGGCACTCCCGTACTTGGGAACAAATTTCGCTTTTGCAAACAGCCAACATCGCCCTTATACGTTAAAATTCCCGAACGACACTGCATCCATAATCTTTCACGACTCCGCCAGAGAGATGGCTGCCCTTGCCCGCAAAATGCGTGGAGGCTGACAGCGAATACGGCGGTGGGAGAAGACCATGACAATCGAATATGATGAAAAAGGGAAGTACTTCACAAACATCATCCAAAAAGTTCCGGTTCCCTCGGTCGTTCAGACCGTTATGAGTTTAGTGCGCGGAAATGTCCATGTGAGGCAAAACGAACGCTTGAAGGATGAGCTCGAGAACGATGAGCAATTCCTGGCGGTCACTGAAGCGACGGTGACCAACCTGGCGGGCGAGATCATCTTTTCCGGACCATTTCTGGCGATCCAAAAAAACCAGATCATCTGGATCATGCCCGTTGCTGAGGAGCAAGCCGGGGATGCTAATTCATGAACGCCCGACCTGGGAATGCCCCGCAACGTTTGACGGGGCAGGATATTATCCGCCTAAAAAAATACCTTGCGGACGGCTTGTTGCGCGCATTGGAAGCTGAAGGTGTGGAAGCCGCCAAAAGGAGCGCCTTCATCCAGCAAAATATTGCACGCGTTTTTGAATCGACCCAATTAAGCTTTCCCGAAGATCTGAAAAAAGATCTCTTTACCCAGGTCTTCAATGACCTGCTGGGATTCGGGCCATTGCAGCCACTGTTGGATGATCCGGATATCTCTGAGATCATGGTCAACGGCCCCAAGAAGATCTTTGTCGAAAAAAAAGGGCACCTGATAAAGAGCGAGGCTGCTTTTGATGATGATGATCACGTCTTGCGGATCATCGACCGTATCATCATGCCCCTGGGACGCCATATTGATTTCGACTCACCGACTGTCGATGCCCGTCTGCCGGACGGGTCACGTGTAAATGCAGTCGTCCGCCCCGTTGCGATTGACGGTCCTTCCATCACTATTCGAAAATTCCACAAGGATAAATTGGGTGTGGAAGACCTCGTCAAATTCGGTTCCATCACCCCACACATGGCAGAATTTTTGGGTGCCTGTGTCAAGGCTCGTTTCAACATCGTCATCTCAGGAGGAACAGGCTCAGGAAAAACCACTCTGCTGAATGTGGTCTCCGGCTTCATTCCTGAAAATGAGCGTATCATTACCATCGAAGATGCTGCCGAATTGCAGCTTCAACAAGAGCACGTCATGCGCATGGAGACAAAACCCGCCAATACTGAAGGGTTGAACGCTGTAACCATACGGGATCTGGTGAGGAACTCACTGCGTATGCGCCCGGACCGGATCGTGGTGGGCGAAGTCCGCGGCGGTGAGGCGCTCGATATGTTGCAGGCAATGAACACCGGGCATGACGGTTCCTTGACCACAATCCATGCCAACAGCCCCCGCGATGCCATCTCTCGCATGGAAACCTTGGTTTTGATGGCTGGTATGGACCTGCCTCTCAAAGTGGTTCGCCAGCAGATCTCTTCCGCCATTGACCTGATTGTCCAACAGACACGCCTCAAAGATGGCAAGCGCAAAGTAACTGCCATCACCGAGGTGGCGGGTATGGAGGGCGACATCGTGGTCTTGACCGATATTTTCAAGTTCAACCAGACTGGCGTGACAGAAGACGGGCAGGTTTTGGGTGAGTTAAAGCCCACTGGTATACGCCCCAACTTTACCCCTAGGCTTGAGGCGGCGGGGTATAAACTCGGCCCCGAGATTTTCATGGGAGGCAAGTCCACAGAAGCGGGTACAAGACGCTGAATCACTCTGCTATAATAGGAATTCAACTGACGAGGTACCATGACGAACGCCCAAATCACCATTCGTGCGAAAAAATTAGGTTTATTGATTCGAGACGCCCGCACGGCGGAACGGCGCAGCATTAAGGAATGCGCCGATGCCATTGGCGTAAAACCCGGCGTCTTTCGCGCTTATGAAGAGGGAAGGCGCGCGCCATCGTTGCCCGAACTGGAAGCCCTTGTATTCTTCTTGAAGATTCCCATTTCCCAGTTTTGGGGTAGCGAAACGATCTCTGACACACCTGCTCCATTGCAGCATGAAGATATCACCCGGCTTATCGCATTACGACACCGCATGATCGGAGCGTTGATCCGGCAGGAACGCACCAATGCGAACATGTCCATCCGCCATCTCTCCACTGAGACCGGGATTTCTCAATCACGCTTGAAGGCATATGAGTTGGGGGAAAAGATCGTTACGGTTCCAGAATTGGAGAGCATCCTTTCGGTGATGGGCAGCCGCATAGATACCTTATTCGACCAGAGCGGACCCGTTGGCGAATGGTTATCAAGTCAGCAAGCCACGCAAAAATTCATGGACCTTCCCGCTGAATTGAAGGAATTTGTCTGCCAGCCCGTCAACCTTCCGTACCTCGAACTGGCAATGAAGTTATCCAGCATGTCCAGGGATAAGCTCCGCTCGGTGGCGGAGGGGCTGCTAGACATCACCCTTTGATACACACTGACATGGAACCTTCCCAACTCGATGCCAAGGGCAAACAGGCGTTTGCCAAAAAGAATTTCAATGAAGCGGCTGAGTATTTCAAACAAGCCGCTGAGGGATATACGCTTGGGCGGGCAGGTCTGCTTGCCGCGGAATCGCTTAATAATCTGAGTGTGGCATTGCTGCAAGCCGGGAAAGCCCAAGAGGCTCTCGAGGCTGCCCTTGGCACGGATGCAGTCTTTGCCGGGGCGAATGACGATAAGCGCCACGGAATGGCATTAGGGAACCAAGCTGCCGCTCTTGAAGCTTTGCATCGATATGATGAGGCGATTGTCCACTATGAGCGTTCAGCGGAATTATTTGATAATGTGGGCGAAGGTGACCTGCGTGCCATGGTCATGAAATCTGCTGCCGCATTGAAACTTAAAAACGGCAAGATCACCGAATCCGCGTTCAAAATGATGGGCTCGCTCGATGCCAAGGATAATCCGACCTTCTTTGAACGCGTTATGAGATTTTTCCTCCGGTTCATCAAATGATCAACCTGCACTTGAGGATCAGGCGCGCCGTTGTGGGAGATCATCGCCAGATTTCCACTCATGCATTTCAAGAATCGAACACCCACCGTCACCTCGACTGGCGTCCAGCACTCGAGTGGCTCGGTGACAGGAATTTTTGGGTTTTGGAAGACCGTGGCACGGTAGCCGCTGCGCTTGCCTGCCCGGAAGATCCCAAGGATGTAGCCTGGATTCGACTCTTCACGTTTTCTCCTCATCTTTCGGGATCAGAAGCCTGGTCTGCTCTGTGGGAGTTTGCCCGCGCCGATATTTGTGACTCAAATCCTTTTGCAGAAACGTCAGCCATCGTCACTAAGAACTGGTTCCAGTCCCTCCTTTTGGGCAGCGGATTCGAACACCGCTTATCGATCGTCATACTTGAACTTAATATAGGTAATTACTCCCCGCGCAAGACAACCGAAAGAATCAGCATCCGCCCGATGAGTGAGTCTGACTTGGATGAGGTCGTTCAACTGGATCGCGAGGCATTCGGTTCATTTTGGCACAATTCTGCAGATGCGCTTCGCCGGGCAAGGAATCAGTCGGTCTGGTCGACCGTTGCTGAAGATGCACACGGGCTGATCGGGTACCAAATCAGTACAGGGAATCCTTTTGGGGCTCATCTCGCAAGGCTTGCGGTAAGAACTGAGGCGCAGTCCAGAGGTGTGGGATCCGCCCTGATCCATGATTTGATCCAAAACTCGGGGACTTTGGTGTCAGGCAGGCTTTCCGTCAATACCCAAAGCGATAACGTCGCATCGTTGATGTTGTATCAAAAACTTGGTTTCATCCGGACAGGCGAATCTTATCCGGTTTTGGTTTATACAAAGGGAGGGTCATAATGAAGCCGGGGATGTTGTCTCCACGTGTGATGAATCGATTCGTTGAAACCCTCTCAGCAGGGATCGGCGCGGACACATACCACGGTGTGCTTTCAAATTCGGGCTTATCGGGTGATTGGCGCTCGCCAAAATTTTTCCTGGCAATGAATGAATCACAGGCAGCGGAAGCATATTCAAATCTTCAGTCAGCATTACGCATGTATTACGGGCGCGGAGCGCGCGGTATTCTCCACCGTATAGGATCCAACCTTTGGACGCCGCTCTTGAGCGATGCCCCAATTCACGTCAGGGCACGTTCGGCCTTGGTCCGTACACTTCCAATGTCTTCCAGACGAAAAACCGCCCTTGAGATATTGGCTGGCAGGTTGGGAGCAGAGTCTGGGGATATTGCGGTTCACAATGAGCATCCCGACCTGCTCTTTGTGGACTATGCTTCTCCAGGCTGCCTGGGGCAGAAGGAAGGCTCGCCGATTTGCTTTGTCACCCTCGGTTTGATTCGGGAATGCCTCTTTTGGGCGACGGGCGAGGAACATGATATCGAAGAGCAAAACTGCAAAGCCGCAGGCGGACAACACTGCGAATTTAGGATAAAACTTGGAGCGTAAGTTGAATCATCAGGAATTTATCTGGAAGGCGTTCGATGGTATTGATATTTTTGCGCAGGTCTGGGAGCCGAAAGTGGTTTCTCCACGTGCGGTCATTTGTCTGGTGCATGGGTTGGGCGAGCATAGCAACCGTTATGCTCATGTGGCAGAGGCTTTCGAGAAGGAGGGCTACATCCTTTTGGGTTTCGATCATCGAGGGCATGGACGCTCGGGCGGGGCAAGAGGACATATTTCTTCCATCGAAGACTTCATGAAGGACATAGATCTTTTGCTTGAAAAAGCCCGGGCAAGTTATCCCGGTTTACCCATCCTGCTTTATGGACAAAGCCTTGGCGGAATCCTCGTGCTTCATTACAGCTTAAAGCGCCGGCCGGTGTTGAAGGGCGTCATCGCCAGTAGCCCCGGTTTGCATACGTCACTGGGGGAGCAGACTGCCAAGATCTTTTTTGTTAATCTTCTCGGTTCATTCTTGCCCAACACCGCCATCCCAAGCGGTTTGAACACCGCTGGCATTTCGCGGGACGCGTCCATTGTGCAGAAATACATCCAGGACCCGTTGGTGCATGACAAGATCACCCTCGGTTTTGGGAAGGCCATGCTGGGGGTGACTACCTGGACGTTAGCCCATGCAGGCGAATTCCCTCTCCCCCTGTTGCTTCTGCATGGAAAAAATGACACGATCGCCTATCCTTCCAGTAGTATCGAGTTTGCGTCGGCATTGAAGGAAAATTGCACGTTAGTACTTTGGGATGGCGCATATCACGAACTGCATAACGAGCCTGAAAAGGCGGAGGTCTTCAAAACGATGGTCATGTGGGTCGATGCGCGCCTGCGTGAGGGTTAAGTTAAGAACCTCCTAACCCATTTCTGGACAAATCCATATCGCCGTGGGAAAATCCAAGGCAAGAAATAAATCCCCGCATCAATCCCGCTGCGGGTTTTTCGTAAACCCGTGCGAAATGGTGCGGTCATCCTAACACCAGCTTAACAGGAGAACCATGGAAACCAAGGAATTGAGCAAACGCCAGATGCGTAAAGAGCAGATCCGGCGCAAAGAGAAGCGGTCCCGCCTATTGGGGATCGGTTTGATCACCATTGGTGCGTTATTCGTCGCTTTTCTGATCATCTATCCAAACGTAAAGCCAATTGATGAAATCAAGCCTGCGCCTGAAACCAGCCGCCAGGATGTTGAATTCAATGCAGTGGGCGACCCTGCGTCGCCGATCACGATCACTGAGTATTCGGATTTCCAGTGCCCGTACTGCCGGCTCTTTTATCAAAATTCCGAAGCCGCAGTCCTGGAGCAGTTCGTCCAGACTGGAAAAGCATATTTCGTCTATAAATCTGTAGGCGGTTTCATCGGACCGGAATCGAAGGATGCGGCCGAGGCGGCATATTGTGCTGGGGACCAGGGGAAATTCTGGGAAATGCACGATCTACTCTTTTCGAACCAGACTGGTGAAAATGTCGGGGCATTTTCAGACCGCCGATTGAACGCTATGGCGGATAAGCTTGGTTTGGATAGGGATGTTTATGATGAGTGCATTTCATCCGGAAAATACAGCGATTTGACCGAACAGGATGCGAAAGATGCTACAGCAGCAGGGATCAAGGCGACACCCTCCTTTGTCATCTCATATGTGGTGAACGGAGAAACCAAGACCAGACTCATCGAAGGCGCACAGGGTATCGACACCTTTGCCCAGGAGATCGAAGCTGCCCTTGCGGAAATGGGTCAATAAGCCAGTGAATTAACGGACAAAAAAGACACCGCGTATCAAAAGCGGTGTCTTTTTATTTGGAAGGGATTGGAGGGCTTACTTTGCCGTACTTTGGCGATTGACAATACCCTGTTGCCAGGCGTAAACGGCAGCTTGTGTACGGTCTGCCAGATGCAGTTTGCTGAGGATGTTGCTGACATGTCCCTTGACAGTGTTTTCGCTGATCACAAGCTTATCCGCGATTTGACCGTTGGAAAGCCCATTTGCGATCAATTTCAGGACGTCTGTTTCGCGGTCGGTAAGTTCGGTGAAAAGAGGCTGTTCTTCACCGTTCTCGCCGCGGATATTTTGCAGGACGCGCGAAGCCACAACCGGGTGCAGGGTAACCTCACCCTGCACTGCACGATGCAAAACTTCAACGAGCTTTTCCATCTTCATGTCTTTCAATATATAGGAGATCGCGCCTGCTTTAAGAGCCGGAAAAATATGGACATCTTCATGATAGGAAGTTAGCACAACGACTTTGGTGCGCGGACTGATCTGGCGGATACGGCGCGTAGTCTCGATCCCATCCATGCCGGGCAGGATGAGGTCGAGCAGCACGATATCGGGGATCAACTCTGCCACAAGGCTCAAAGTTTCCTCCCCTGAGGATGCTTCGCCTACAACTTGGAAATCGGAGATTTTCTCCAAATATGAGCGGATGCCGCTCCGTACCACTTCATGGTCGTCTGTAATCAATATGCTCATTCGGTGATGTTTCATTTTGTCGCTCCTGCGGTTGTCTTTAAAGGGATTTGAATGAAGATGCGGGTCCCCTGCCCTGGCGCGCTTTGCACCTGAAAGGTGCCTCGCACACTGGCGATTCGCTCACGCATTGAACGGAACCCCAATCCAGTCGCCTTCTGGTTGATGTCGAATCCGCGACCATCGTCAGCCATTACCACCTGAAGCAACTCGTTATTATATACCAGCGAGAGATCGACCCTGCGGGCATGGCTATGGCGGGAGACGTTTGCCAGCGCCTCCTGGATGACCCGATAAACTGCCTGTTCCAATTCAAGCGGGAGTTCCCGTTCGCTCTGGATTGAAAGGTTGACAATCGCATCGTTGCGATTTTCCCATTCAAATACATATTCCCTCAATACGGCTGGAAGACCTTTCTCCTGTAAGGCGATCGGATAGATCTCCTGAATTAGAAAGTTCAATTCCTGGATCACCTCATAAACAAGGGTTTCTGCCTCGGTCAGATGGGGGTCTGCTCCCTGGGGGATGGCTCCTGCCATTCCGTTCACGGTTCCCAATTGAGCCAGCGCGGCGAACGCCTTTTGTTTTGCACTGTCATGCAGGTCTCGAGCCAGGCGGTTGCGTTCTTCCATTACAGCAAGGTCGCGTGTTTGATCAAATAATTCCATGTTGGCGATCGCCATCGAAGCACGGTTGACCAAAGCAGTGAAGAGACGGATCGAATCCTTGGTCAGAGCGTTCGGGCGGGTGTAGGCTACATTGAAGATGGCCACCACGCGTTCATCGACCACGATCGGGAAGTGAGCGAAAGATTGGATCTCTTCCCTGACGATCATATCGCGGATATCCTGGCGTAAGTGGTCGAGTTTGATATCTGAGACGATCACGGGGTTTCCGGTTGTCATTGCCAGACCGATCTTCCCCTCTCCGCGGTCGTAACTCATGACGTTGAGCGATTCCGGGCGAAATCCCTGGCTGACGCGCGGCATGATCTTCCGCTTGTCCTCGTTCCAGGTGAAGACAACGCTCCGGTCTGCGTGGAGTACGGCGACGGAAACGTTTACGAGCGTCTGAAAGATTTGATTTAACGTGACAGAGCGGATGATCTTTTCATCGGCAAGATAAAGCGCCTCGATCTCACTGTTTCGTTTTTCCAAGTCGACGGTACGCAGTTTGACTACGCGTTCCAATTCGAGGTTGCGGCTTTCCACGCGTTTGACCCGCCAGCGTAAGGCTCCCGCAACGGTAACTCCAAAAACGACGATCATAAGGCTGCCGAACCACCAGGTCTCCCAGAATGGAGGGACTACCACCACCCTGACCGCCTGGGAGGCTTCGTTCCACGTTCCATCACTGTTGGTGCCGCGCAGGTGCAGGGTATACGTTCCGCCGGGCAGGTTTGTATAGCGTCCATTGCGCTGGCTGCCGATATCGATCCAGTCGGGGTCGAAGCCTTCGAGCTTGTAGGAATACTTATTTTTCGCCGGTTGCTCGAATGCGAACGCCGTGAATTCGAATTCGAACGAATCGCGGGGCCACTGTAGGACGATCTCGTCCATGTATTCAGGGGTTTGTTCGCTCTCGAAGGTCTCGCCATCGAAAGTGAGCGCAGTGAGCGATATGTTCGGTAGGTATGGGTTATCCTTGATCTCGCCCGGTTTGAAGATATTCAATCCGTTGATGCCGCCAAAATACATCGTCCCAGAAGAATCTTTGGCGTAGGCACTTTGATTGAACTCATTACTTTGCAGGCCATCACTGGCGGTGAAATTACGGAAGGTCAGTGCCAGGGGGTTGAAGCGGGAGAGTCCAAAATTGGTACTGAGCCAGAAGTTTCCCGATTCGTCCTCAAGGATGCCGTAGATGACGTTGTTGGGTAACCCTTCATTCTCTGTGAAATGGCTGAAGATCTCAGTCTCCATGTCAAGGCGGTCGAGTCCGCCGCCGTGGGTTCCAATCCAAAGCGCGCCATATGAATCCAGGTGTAGGCAAAGTACTGTATTATTGCCAAGAGATGTCCGTTTGTTGGGGTCACTGCGAAAATGGGTGACCTGCCCGGTGGTATGGTCAATCCGTTTTAACCCGTCATCGAACGTCCCGACCCAGACGTTTCCATTGCGATCTTCAGTCAAGGCGGTGATACTGATCGGGTTTTTATTGTCTGAGTCTTCACTGATATTGAATTCAAAAAAGTCACCCGATTTTCGGTTGAAGCGCATCAGCCCGAGATTGGTTCCGATCCAAAATCTATTGTTCGAATCTTCGTATATGGTGGAAACGGAAAATACAGGGTTGTCCGAATTATCTTCGAATTTAGGCGAATAATGCGTGAATCGATTCGTAAGCGGATTGTATCGGTCAAGGGCTCGCCCGGTCCCGACCCAGAGCGTCCCTTCAGAGTCCTGATAAAGGGCATTTATTGAGTTGTCGCTCAGTGAGGCGGGAATACTGGGGTTGCTCTCGAAATGGGTGAATTTTTCTGTGGCTGGTTCAAAGCGGTTTAGCCCGTTGTCAAACGTCCCAATCCAGACATAATCCCTTTTCTCTGCGAGGATGGCGAGGATGAAATTGCTGTTCAGACTGTTGTCATCGTAGGGGTTGTGCCTGAAATAAGCGAAGCGATCCTGTTGGCGGTTGTATTTATTCAACCCGCCACCGCGCGTGCCGATCCACAAGACTCCGCTGTGATCTTCATAAATCGCCTGAACTTGATTATTACTTAAACTCATCGAAATGCCCGGCTGGCTCTGGTGGTGGATGAACTTGTTGGTCGTGGGGTCGAAGCGATCCAACCCTTTATTCGTACCAACCCATAGGCCGCCTGATTGATCGATGTGCAGGGCATTAACCGAATTCCCCGCAAGGCTATATTCCTTGTAGCGCGAATTTTCGAATCGGCGAAAACTATTCCGTTCAGGGATGAGCTGGTTCAAGCCATTCGAGGTACCAACCCAGATAGTACCAGCGGTGTCCTCGGCGATGCTAAAGACACGGTTACCGCTCAACGAACCTGGATTTGTCCTGTCGTTCTTGTAAACTTTGAAGGACTTGTTTCGGGGGTTGAATGCGTTCAACCCGCCGTCTGTGGTACCGATCCACAAGATCCCCTTTGAGTCCATAAACAGCGTGCGGATGTAGTTGCTGCTCAGGCTGCGGTTCGTGGGTGGTGTGTCATCTGAGACGGAATAGTGGGTGAACTTCCCGGTTTCATACTCAAGGAACTCCAACCCGTTGTCGGTCCCTATCCAGAGTCCTTTTTCGTCAGCCCATAGACTGAGGACAAAGTTACTGGAAATTGTCGCTGCATTCCCTTCGGTGTGCAGGTATGAGGCGAAATTGCCTGTGATGGGATCATACCTGTTCAACCCACCCTGACGTGTCCCGATCCAAAGGAAACCCTGTTTGTCTTCCACCATCGCAGTGATCGAGCGATCGCTCAAGCTGGCAGGGTTGTCTGTATCCGGCTTGAAGACGACAAACGAATACCCGTCATACCGGTTCAAGCCATCGTCCGTACCGACCCAAAGAAAACCTCTTTGATCTTGCAAGATGGTGTTCACCACACTTTGCGAAAGGCCTTCCTCAAGGCTGATCTGGTCAAAGCGTATGTTCTTGCCGTAAGGGACGAACGCTTTACTGGTTTCACGTGCTTCCGGGATTGCGGTGGGTACAAAGGTCGGACTCTGGTCCGGGGTCGAGGCGGGGAGAACTGTCCCGCAGGCTTGCAGGATAAAGAATAACGGGAGGATAAACCGCAGGCGGTGAACCGACATCAAATCAATTATAAGCAATAAACCTGTCGATAATAGTTTCCGGCTCCCACTGCGGGGGGGCAGGTTCGCCCTACCTGGGAATGGTTTTTCTTTATGAAAGGGGTTGAAAGCTGTTGACGTCTGGACCGCTTTGAAACCGTTCAAATGAACGAGAAAATCCAATCACATGGACGCATGACATTTAGGCGCGCGATTTGTAAGATGGTGGGTATGCGGAAGGTTTTCCTCCAAGAAGATATGACCGCATTTGAGGTGGAGGCGGAATGCCCGGTGGTGGCTTGGCATTCCGCCTCCTGTCCAGCATATGCAAGGAGGTGCGCTGTTCCTTATGTAGTTAACTGCCCGACCGTTTTCAAACTTCAACAAGGAGAAAAAGAGAATGAAATTCAAAAACGTATTTAATGCTCTCAGCCTTCTGATCGTTCTCGGGCTATTGCTTGCGGCATGTGCGCCTGCAGCAGAGACCGCTGTGGATGAACAACCTGCCGCGACCGGTGAAGCCCAACCAACCGAAGCACCCACTGCCGAACCCACCGAAGAAGCGCCTACAACGAACCGCACTGGCGCATGGGTCGATTCGGTCATTCTTTCGGAGGACAGTTCGGCTGAATCCGCGATCACCCGTATGGCTTCAGGCGAGATCGATCTGCATGCCGATACGGTTGCTGAAGCGCCTGCATACGAACTCTTGAAGTCGAACCCGAACCTCACATCATCAAACGCGGTGGGTTCAAGCAATACCCTCATGTTCAACCCTGCGGAATTTTCAGACGGCCGTCTGAATCCGTTTTCAAATAAGAAGATCCGCGAAGCCATGCACTGGCTATTGAACCGCGATTATGTGGTGGAAGAGATCTATAAGGGTCTTGCAAAGCCGCGTTTTACAGCGTTGACGACTGTCTTCCCCGATTATGCACGCTATGCAGATATCCTGCGCGGACTTGAAGCCAAATATGCATACAACCCCGACAAAGCTAATGAGGTTGTCACGGCCGAGATGGAAGCCATGGGGGCGGAGCTTGTGGATGGCAAGTGGACTTTCAATGGGCAGCCGGTTGTATTGACATTTATTATTCGCGTTGAGGACAATCGAAAACCCATTGGTGAATATTTCTCCAACCAATTGGAAAGCATCGGTTTTACTGTTGATCGCCAGTTCAAAACCCGTTCCGAAGCGTCACCCATTTGGAACCAGAGCAACCCTGCAGATGGCTTGTGGAATATTTACACTGCCGGCTGGATATCCCCCTCCATCGACCGTGATGAAGGCGACCAGTTCAGCGCATACTTCACCCCGCGCGGTTCCGCCGGTCCGTTGTGGCAGGCGTACAACCCGTCCGAGGAGTTGGATGCGGCTGCCCTCGCTCTGGAAAGCAATAACTTCAGCAATCTCGATGAGCGCCGCGAACTGTTCAATACTGCCCTGCGCCTTTCGTTGGAAGAATCCTTCCAGGTTTGGTGCGTGGACGAAGTTGCCTTTGTGCCGCGTGTCGGTAATCTTATTGTCGCCAGCGACCTTGCTGGCGGACCTGCGGGTTCCCAGGTTTGGGGGCAGACCCTGCGTTTCGATGGTGAAGAAGGCGGTGAGGTTTTCATCACTCAACCAGGTATCATGGTCGAGCCTTGGAATCCCATTGCAGGTACGAACTGGATCATGGACTCGTTCCCTCAGCGGGGGACAAGCGACAATGCTGTAATTTCTGATCCCTTCACAGGTCTGGCATGGCCACAGCGTC
>CAZYLM010000002.1:0-41264 GCA_964648645.1 uncultured Anaerolinea sp. | reverse complement strand
TGATGATCGTATGGATGATCGTTGCCATGCTCGTGGATGGCTTCGACGGTATGCTCGCCCGTTTGGCAGATGTGAAAACCTACGCCAAAGGCATAGACGGTGCCTTGCTCGATAACATCCTTGACTATCTCAACTATGTCCTTGTCCCTGCAGTCTTCATGATCAAGACGGATTTTCTGCCTGAGTCGGTCAAATGGCTCACGGCTTGTCTCATCCTGCTCACGTCTGCGTATCAATTCACCCAAACCGATGCCAAGACAGACGACCATCACTTCAAGGGCTTTCCATCCTATTGGAACGTCGCCGCGCTCTATATGCTGCTGATGAACCTGCCGCCCTGGGTCAACTTTGGTTTTCTGATGCTTTTCAATATCATGGTTTTTATACCGGTCAAGTATATTTACCCGAGCCGCAATAGTTATCTGCGTACCTTGACCCTTGGTTTTACATATCTTTACGGTGCAGTCGGTATCTGGGGTTTGCTTCTGTATCCGAACACACCCTCATGGATCGTCTGGGCATCCTTCCTCTATGTTGCGTATTATCTTGTCCTCAGCCTGATCCCTAAAAACAAAGCTGCCCATGCAAATTGAGATAGCAACCCGGGCGGATGAAGAACTCTATGAAGCGTTCCAACGCCTCGTGCCGCAGATGACCCAAAATAATCCGTCTCCGACTCGCGAGTACCTGTTTACGCTTATCAATGATCCTTCGTCTACACTGTTGCTTGCCCGCGCCGATAGCGGCTCGATCATCGGCGCGTTGAATCTCACCGTATATCGCGTCCCGACCGGGGTCCGCTCGATCATTGAAGACGTCATAGTCGATATATCCGCTAGGGGTCAGGGTGTGGGGGAGGCGATCATGCAAAGGGCGATTGAGGTTGCGAGAGAAAAAGGTGCGCAAAAAATTGCGCTTTCATCCAACCCCATGCGGGTTGCAGCGAATAGCCTGTACATCAAGCTGGGTTTTAAAAAGCGGGATACAAATGCGTATCTTCTGATGTTGTAATATTTGATTGTCGACTCCCACCGCGGTCCGCCGTCAGCAATCTAGAGTCATTCCATTGGAACGAGGTATTTTGACTCGTATTTGCTCAAATCGGAGTATTCCCCGCGATAGTATTCAGGCATCAACTCGGCGATCCGGCACATCATCTCATCCGCGATCTGCTGGCGGACTTCCGCTGTGACCTTGCCTTCTACTTTGATCCGGTATAACTTGCCCATGCGGATGTGAAAATCGGTTCGTTTGAAGCTCTTTAGGTTTTTCATATACACTTCGCCGCCCCAATGAACGAGCGGTAGGATGGGCGCCCCGGATTTCAATGCCAGGATTGCAGCACCGGGCAGCCCGCGCCGAAGGATGCCTGTATAGTTGCGTGTTCCTTCAGGGGCGACCCCAAATATTCTTCCATCTTCCAGCATCCGCAAAGCAGATTTGAGCGCAGTGATATCCGCCTCGCCGCGATGGACAGGAATGATGTCCCATGCCCAGAACACCCAGCGCAAAAAGAGGTTCTTGAATGCCTCGGCTTTTCCCCAACCGGTGATCTTTCTCGGCTGCAGAAGTGTAGCAAATACCGGCACTTCCACCTGCCCGGTGTGGTTGGTGATCACGATCAAAGGTCCCGTTTTAGGGAACTGGTTTTTCAAGTCCGGGGTATCCAGCCGAAGAGTGAGGCGGAAATAGATGTTGAGTACGGTGGTGATGAACCAGAGGGAAAATGTCTTCATGGGCGGCTTAGGCGTGGATGATCTCAAGCTCGCCGGGCAATATCTCAAGCGTGAGGGATTTTCCTTCGAGGCAAATAAACTCCCCATCCGCATGAGCCGGAAAGGTCATGTCGAGGGATTTGATCGTGACTTTTTTTGCACGTTTCATTTGAATCTCAGGTAGAGTCTTTTGCGTCCCTTTGATGAAATGGGGGATCATTTGCAGGATGCGCCCCTTCGAAGCCGTTTCGGCGATGCACAGGTCGAACAAGCCATCGTCTGCCTGGGATTCGGGCGCCATCTGAAAACCGCCGCCCATGCGCCGTCCATTCATGACCGAGATCATCAACGAACGCTGGCGAATGGTTTCCTTGTCATCAAGCACGATCTCCACATCCGCCGGATTGTAGTAAAGGAAAACGGTCTTGATCACGCCGATGAGATATGCCAGCAGGCCGCGCGTCCAGCGTACCTTGATCGCTTCATTCCCAACCGCCGCATCGAACCCGACCCCGATCCCGTTCCCAAAATATCGTCCTTCAGGATAATCCCCACCTTTGACAACCCCAAGATCGATCTTTTTTCGTTTATTCATCTTCAAGGCTTTCAAGCCATCGTCAAGATTGGTCGGAATGCCTGTCCCGCCTGCAAAATCGTTGCCGGTGCCAATTCCAAGTACGGTAAAAACTGTGCTGTTATACCCGGCTTTTTTTGCGCGCATGATGCCATTGATGGCTTCGTTTACAGTGCCATCCCCGCTGGCGCAAACGACCACATCGTAACCGTCGCGCGAGGCGCCTTCTGCCAGGTCAGCCGCATGCCACATCCCGTTTGTGCGGGCAAGTGTGTAATCGAAGTTGTGCTCTTTCAAATAGGATTCTATCTGGGATATGGATTTCTCTCCAAGTCCGCGCCCCGAGGTTGGGTTGACGATCACGAAATATTTCATGTTGGCTCCCGGTGTAAAAGTGGAGCGAGTGTATCACAAGGAAGGTTTATATTTCAAGTAATCGTCGGGTGTGTCGAGGTCTTGCAAAATGGTCGGCGTATCGAGATTTACGTACTCGATATCGTCCGCGCGAGCGCTCAGGAAATCCCGCATCGACTGACCTTCCTTCATGACAAGGATTTCGTTCCAAAGTGCTCTCCCTACCAGCCAGGGATGCCCGCGCCTCATCTGATGACTTGGCACGACGAGATTTGACCTGCTCACTAAGTATGCCTCGCAGACAGACCTGACGCTTCCCTCCTCGATTTGGGGCTGATCGCCGAGACAAATCAGCGCTGCCTCCGCTGAAGGGTTAAGAGCCCGCAACCCTGACTGGACGGATGCAAGCATTTCGCTGTTGTTGTTGAGGGCGATTTGTGCATGGGAATTCGTAATTAGATGAGCAACATCGGAGTTCATGACAGTTACTATGTCTGTGATCCCGGCGCCCTGTAGTACCTGAATCACTCTGCCAAGCACGGTTGTATCACCCCACGGCATTAGCATCTTCTGCCTTCCCATCCTGGTGGACTTCCCAGCCGCGAGCACAATTGCCGAAATCATCATCAACCAGTCTCCAATCTTTACTTCTACTTACCACTTTCCTTAATACTCGTCACTCATCCTTTAAACCCTTCAGTCTCTCGTAATCATCTGCTGTGTCCACATCAAAGAGCAAAATGTCATCATGCCAGGGCAGGTATGATACTTTATGTTTGTCGAAGATCCCCCGTCCGCCCATGTCGCCTTCCAATTGAAGCAGATCATGGAAGGTGACCCGATCGAATAGGACAGGGTTTGCACGACGTTCCTCCAACACAAGCGGTGCAAGGATGGATTGCCTCTCTCTCGTATGTGACTCAGTCAGCGCGCGAATGACTTCCACAGGGATTTGTGGCTGGTCCGCAAGAAGGAAGATCGCCGAGCCTGCATTCGAAGGAAGAGAATTGATCCCCCTCTTGATGGAAGAGCTTTGTCCTGTTTCGTAATCCTCGTTGTGGACGATCTGCACGGGCAGGTCCAGTAGTTGCGATTCGACATCCTTATGATGGGATCCTGTAACCACCACCACAGGCTCGAGCCCGGCGTGAAGCGCAGTCTCCGTCACATGGCGGGCGAAGGATTTCCCATTCCAATCCAATAATTGTTTGGGTTGCCCGAAACGACTCGATGCACCCGCTGCAAGGACAATCCCTGCTGTTCGTTCGAAAAGATATATCTCGTCGTTTTGGATGGACCCTGCGACCACCGCATCGAATAGGGCTGAGATTTCTTTAAATAATATACCGCATATGGATAATAACTCCGGTGTATCCGCCTGGTTGAGCAGAGCAATTCGTTTTGCTCTTGGAGGGATGTTTTTCATTGCCCCTTCGGGGTGGGTCAGGTATTTTGTGAGCGTTTCTACAGTGATGTTATCGCTTATGCTTAGCCCGGTGAGCTCGGAAAATATTTCTGCCCGGTGGATGAGATTTTCATCGAGCGGCTTGTTTAGTGCAGATAAGCCGGAGACGTGGACAACCAGGTCAGTGAATTCAGGGATCGGCGGTTCGTGTCTGGCTGGAGCTTTGAGAGGTTTTTGTCTGGAACCGTCGGCTTCGATCAGGAGGGGAATCGACTGCTCGTTTGATTTTTTGTGAAGCCACTCCAGGACAGAGTCAATAACCGGGGTGGTTCTTTCGTTCTCGACTTCGCCTGTCACTAGAATAACACCACCGGGTGGCAACTCTATCGTGCCTTGAGAAGACAGTACAATGAGATGATGGTCAGCCAGCGGAATCTGCCAGGCACCAAGATGCGTAGTCGCGGTAATAAGGATGCGAGGGTTTCCTGCGGATAACAGCTCGCGTGCAAGTTTGAAAAGGGCGGTGGTCTTCCCACCGGACCCGACCAGGCTGACGACGAAATCAGGGAAAGGCGAAGAATCGAGCCGTAATGCTTCCGTCAATTTCATACTGGGATTTTATATCAAAACTCAGATTTCCGCGGCGATCCGCGGTTTTATGAATTATGCTCACTTTTTGGTGAGCTGATTATTTTGCAATCCTTTTGTACAATGTGTTTACCGGAAACTGAGTATATAATTATCTCTGACTTGGAGTCGAACGATCCAATTTCGGGAATGAAATTTCAGACCGCAGTAAATTTACAGTTGCTCTGACTGGCGGTTAGAATTAAGGAATTACAAATGGATAAACCCACAGCCCTGATCGTTGAAGATGACCGCGACATCGTTGCGTTGTTTCGCCACGTGTTAGACATCGCCGGATACCAGACGGAGATCGTCCTGGATGGAAAAGATGCCATGGACCGCCTGGGCGTGATACGTCCGAATATCGTGTTGCTCGACCTGCAATTACCGAGGATGTCTGGTGTGGAGATTTTGAAGCGAATGCGCGATGACGAACGCCTCATGCGTGTCCCGGTGGTGGTTATTACCGCATATGCCCCCTATGCCGACAGTCTGCCCGTTGAGCCGGACTTGCTCCTCCTGAAGCCGGTGGATATCAACCAATTGAGCAGCCTCGTTCAGCGTCTGCAGGCGACGCAAGGTGCACTTGACGAACCGACGCATGATTTTGTCACCGGTCTTTATACCCTCCCGTTTTTCAATGTACGCATGACCTTCTCGCTTGAGCGCATCAAGCAGAGTTCGTTCCGTCGCTTTGGTGTGTTATTTGCCGATGTGACCCAGTTGGATGAACTCAAAGAGCATCTTGATGAGAATGAAATGCGCGCATTTCTGCGAAAGCTGGCAGATCAGTTTCGGGTGACCCTTCGCCCTACGGATACGATGTCCTGGTCAGCAGAAAAAAGCATGTTCTTTACACTCATTGAGGATATCCCTACCCCAGAAGCTCCGTTGAAGATTGCCGGTCGATTGCGGGACAGTATGAAGCGTTTCCTTGAGACCAATGGTCGTGGGATCGGTCTGCGTGCCAACGTTGGCGTCCTATTATGCGATTCCGAGTATGAAGATATCAGCAATATTCATAGCGATATTGAGCTTGCCCGTTCACAATTGCGGGCTGGCATGTATACAAATCCTTCGATTTTTGACAGGGAAATGTTAAGCGAACGCCGTTAACCTATTCAGGGATGCCTAAATCTTCAGCATCCCTGAATTTTTTATTCGTAGGGACCGAAAGTATCCCTCGGCAAAGCAGGCGGGCGAATCCATGACAGCCAACCCGTCTTTTTTGCCGGTGCCAACGGGGCGGGCTTTTCATACATCACCAACAACAGACTCACTGCCAGCCCGAGCGCACCAAGCCACTGTGTGAGCGTCAGGTTTTCTCCCAATAACAAATGACTGAAAATAATGGCAACCAATAACTCTGCGAGACCGAGGAGGGCGGTTTGCATCCCGCCGATCTTTTTCACACCGAGGAACAATGCCACACGTGAAAAGACAGTAACAAAGGTAAGCCCAATGACGGGGTACCATGGAGCATTGGTAGGCGGAATGCTTCGATCAAAGAGCAGGTAAGCAGGAATTACCACCGCGCTCATTGCAAGCATCGTGTACAAGGTGACGGTCGGTGCAGGCACCTCGTATAAAACCCGCTGATTGATGGGCAGATGCATGGCATACAGGAGGGCTGCGCAAACCATCATCACCACGCCTACATAGTCCATGGGATTATTCGGTACATTTGTCAGCAGTAAAACTGCGATGGTGGCAAGTGTGATGCGGATGACCGTCAGGCGGCTGGGAGGCTGGTGATCGAGGATCAACCACATGGCGACAAAGAACGGGTAGAGGGAATAAAGTAGTTGCCCCAGAGAGGCGTTCAATCGTTGCAGGGCAAGATAATAGAACAGTGAGCCCAAGCCATTGATCGCTCCTGCAAGGGCGCATCCGACCAGCCCAACTGGAAATATGTATAAAAAGCGCCTATAGAATAGCGCGATGACAAGCAGCATGATCCCCGCTGCCAACCCGGTACGGAAGGCGACAACCGCAAATGGGGAAAACCCGTGCGCAATCGCGAGTTTGCCAAATACAGGGGTTGTTCCGAGAAAGATCGCGGATGTGAATGCCGCAAAGATACCGGCTTTCTGTCTGTTTGCCACTCTCTCCAGCCTTTGTTGTTTGTTGGGTTACTTGAGAAGAGACCTCACCTCATCGAGGAATTCATCGTTGAGGAAATCCCCTTTTTGTAAGAGCGCCTGGATGTGACCACTCAGGCGGTTCTTTTCGTCGGGCGTCAATTCTTTTGCTGTGGCGACGATAATCGGGATGGTTGAAGTTTCCTGGTTGGCACGCAAGGCTTCGATCACTGAGAACCCGTCCATTTCCGGCATCATTAGGTCTAGAACCACCAAGTCAGGAATCTCGCTTTGGATCAATTCAAGACCGGCCCGTCCGTCTTCTGCTTCAAGGATAGTGAAATTGCCCTGCGATTGTAAAATGCGACGGATCAGGCGCCGGGCTTCGAGTGTATCTTCGACGATGACGATTTTCGGGAAGCGTTCCGGTGCAACCTGGGTCAGTGCTGATAATAGACCTTCCTCTTGCGGAGCTTGAGATAGCGTTGGGAACTTGACATCCCTTGCCCAGTTATCGCCTAGGATTGCCTGTTCGGCGGGCATGGTATGCCCGGTGCAATTGATCACAACCGTGTCGCTCTGTTTGATGACCCCTGCCCGGATCAATTTGAATAAACCTGCGAAAGCTGCTCCAGCTGCGGGCTCGGCAGAAATGCCCTCCATTTTTGCCAACACATGCATGGCGCGGAACGCTTCTTCATCGGTCACGCTTTCGAATGCGCCGCCGGTTAAATCGACGTGCCCACGCAGGAATTCGTACGCACGCCCGGGATCACCTGTGGCGAGAGTTTCGATGCGCGTCTTGGGGGAGGCGACAGGTTCTGCCTTTGCTAGCCCCTTCTTCCAACTGTACACCATGGGGGCGCAACCATCTGCCTGGATCGGTGCAAAAGCAGGAATCCGGTCGACCCATCCCATTTGCTGCATTTCTCGGAATCCTTTATGAACGCCCAGTGGGCCCATTCCGCCGCTGATGGCTTGAACATACCAGTCTGGTGTGCGCAGGGGCGAATTTTCTCCGGGACCCAATGCTTCGGTCAACTGGTCTGCGATCTCAAATGCGATCGTTTTCATTGCTTCGATTGATGTGATCGTGCGGGCACCCATATCGAGGTAGAGTTTCCGCTGTCGGGCGAATTCCGCTGCGACTTGTTTGCATTGGTCGTACGACCCAGTGATCTTGATGACCTGGCTTCCATAAAGAGCGATTTCACGCATCTTGACCACGGGAACGAGGCTGGTTACAAATGCCCAAAGCTTTACCCCTGCCCGGGATGCATATGCAGAGTAGGAAATGGCGACGTTACCGGTCGATGCTGCCACCATTTCAGTTATCCCTGCCTCCTTTAGTGCAGCGATGGTGACTGCCGCCTGCCTGTCTTTAAACGACGCTGTTGGACCCTGGCGTTCGTCTTTGATGAAGATGTTTGGGCAGCCAAGCATCATGCCCAGGTTTCCCGCCCGGAGAAGAGGGGTATATCCTTCGCCAAGAGAAAGGTTCGTATTCGGGTTGCGCACCGGTAAAAGTTCGCGATAACGCCAAAGGTCGTATCGCCTGGTTTTGACCTTTTCCGGCAGGGTTCTTCCGAGCAACTCGTAGTCGTATTCCGCTTCACGCCATTGACTGCCACATTTGGGGCAGGTGATCGAGGTTGGGAAGTATGGCGCGTTATGCCCGCAATCCAGGCACTTGATGATGAATGTCAAAATTTACTCCTGTAAAATCGTCGATGCAAAAATCTTGAAAGTTTGGCGTGAGATAATCTCACTTCCTGGACTGCATTCTTTCAAGCGATCGCTGGATCGAGGTTAGCAATTCCTTTTCGTTGAACGAGCCTTTGGTCAATATCCGTTGACCGAACTCCTTCAATTGATCTTTCTGGTCCGGGGTGATATCCATGCCGCTGATAACGATCGTTGGAATGTCCCGCAGCCTTCGGTCAGCCTGCATCTTTTCAAGGATCTCGAAACCGTCCATCTCTGGCATGAAGAGGTCGACAACGACCGCGTGTGGGGGAGTGCCCATGGAGAGGACCATCCAGCCGTTTCGGCCGCCTTCCGCCAGGATTGGCCGGTATCTGCCATCATCGTTCAGCATTTTACCGATCAAACGCAGGTCGTTTGGATTATCGTCGATAACCAGGACCTCATGGATCGACCCGTCAGCGTTGATCCTGTCCAGCGAATTTACCAGGTCTTCCTCAAGTATGGGCTTGACGAGGTAATCTGAAGCTCCGAGGGTGTAGCCTCGTTCTACGTCTTCAACTATGCTGCAAATGATGACAGGAATGTTGCGGGTGTCATGGCTGGATTTCAATGCATCGAGGACGGTCCAGCCGTCCATGCCTGGCATCATGATATCCAGCGTTATAGCAAATGGTTTGACCTTTCGAGCCGCCTCCACTGCCTTTGATGGGTCAATCAGCGGGACGATGTGATACCCTTGCGGCTGAAGGTAGCGTTCGTACAAACCTATCACTTGCAGATCGTCGTCGATGGTCAGGATGGTCTTCGAGTTTTCTGAAGACGTCTCATGTTCTTTATGGAATAAAGGCAGGGTGAAATTGAAAGTGCTTCCGTGACCTTCTGTGCTTTCAACCCAGATCTCACCGCCATGCATGTTGATCAACTGCTTGCTGATCGATAATCCCAGCCCGGTGCCGCCGCTCTTGCGGGTGGGCGAGGCATCAACCTGCGAGAATGGTTGGAAGAGTTTTTCCTGATCCTTAAGTGAGATGCCTGGTCCCGTATCGCTGACGCTGAGTTTGACCATCGTTCTGCCATCCTCGTTGTAGGGCAGGACTTCCACAGTGATCGAGCCCTCTTCAGTAAACTTCGCGGCATTGGATAGGAGATTGATCATTACCTGGCGGATGCGAATCGCATCTGCGCGGACCGTTGGCGTCGAAGGATCGATATTCTTTCGTACTTCTATCGGTTTATCCTTCACGATGCCGCTCATGGTGGAAAGTACACTGTGGACGAGGTCCGATATATTGACTTCGTCAAAAGCCAGTTCCATTTTTCCCGCTTCGATCTTTGCCGAATCGAGAATATCATTGATCAAGCCAAGCAGGTGCTGTCCGGAGTTGTAAATGGCGGTCAGGTCCTGTTGCATCAACTCAGTAACCGGACCGTCGATCCCTTTCAGAATTACACGCGAAAAACCTATGATCGAGTTCAGTGGAGTGCGCAATTCGTGACTCATATTGGCGAGAAACTGGCTTTTGAGTCTATCCGCTTCGCGCATTTCGAGGACTGCCTGTTGTGAGAGCTCGAAGGATTTGGCATTGTCGATCGCTACGGCCACCTGATCGCCGAGGGTTTGCAGGACCGAGATCTCGTCTTCGTTAAAGGCGTTGAGTTCACGAGCATGGATGTCGATCACACCGATGACGCGGGGACCGATTCGCAGTGGGATGGATGCCTCCGCTCGTGTTTCAGGCAGGAGCGGGTCATAAATATAGAGAGGATTTTCAATTACATTGTTCGAAACCACTGGAACGCCGCTTGAAGCCACGGAGCCGACTATCGATTTGTTATCGAGGTGGACGAGGTATCCCCGTTTTTTCATTTCAGCGCCTGCATCGCCGGTGGCTTCCTTCAAGACTGCATTGAAGCCTGTCTCTTCGACGATATAGATCGCGGCGTGATAGACCTTGAACCGATCAGTGATCAGATTGACCGTTCTGGCAAAGATGGTATTGAGGTCGAGGATCGAGGTGACGAGTTTCCCGATCTCTGCAGATACCGCTAGGTATTCGTTCCTGCGTCGGATGGCTTCTTCTGCCGCCTTGCGTTCAGTGATATCGCGTGCGACCCAGAACACACGAGATTCATCCAATTGGGTCAAATTCGCAAAGAACCACATGAGGATCCCGCCCAGGTTCAATTCGTATTCGAATGAGATCTTTTCTTTGGTCGATAATGCTTCCCGTACTTTATCCAAAAAGCGGTCTGCGATCTCCTGGGGGAATAATTCGTGAAAGGTCTTTCCAACCATATCTTCAGGAGGCCGGATCAGCAGCGATGGATTTGTGGGGGCGATCTGGAGATAACGTCCATCGCGGTTGATTACGAGTACAACATCATCCATTAGAGAGAAAAGCGCCCTGAAGTTGGTCTCGGATTGTTCAACCTGCGTGAACAATTGATTCTTTTGGACCGCTGTGCCCACCTGGGCAACTATCGCTTCGAGGATATGGAGCTCATCCTGGGTGATCATCCGGTCTAAGCGGTCGAAAGCAATGCCGATCGTGCCGATCACCTCCTTGTCATTGAGGAGTGGCAGAATCAACAGATTCTTAGTTCCCCGCTTCATCAGCGGTTCACGAACTGGTTCCGCAAGTGGGTTGGTTTCTATATCCCTGATAAATACTGGTTTTCGCGAGCGGATCACTTCTTCTGTTGGGATGTTTCCCTGGACGGGGAGAAGCAACCCGATTTCGGTGGGTTTTTCGAAGAACGGGCTGGCTTCGGCGGTGAGGATCAGGTTTGAGCGCTCTTCATTCAACAAAGCGATGCCTACATTCTGAGCATCCAGTAGACTGACGAGGTTGCTGGCTACGTTTTGGAGAGTTTCCTGCAAATCCAACGAACTGGCGACTGAGGACACCACTTTGTTGATGATGGATAACTCCTGGGCGCGTCTCTGGGTCTCCTGGAACAATCGGGCATTTTCCAATGCCAGTGATAATTGGTCCGTTACCTGACGGATCAGGAGTTGTTCATCAGGTGTCAACATCCGGTTTTGGTTCTCATCAACGAGACGCAGGATCGCCCAATCTTCCTCCCCAAGTTGGAGAGTGGTTGAGTAAACCGGTTCGGAACTTTGTCGGGACGCGATAAGATCAGGCGGGAGGGTCAGTGGGCCAGCAGACCTGGGCTTTGTCTTGATGGAAGCCGATGCGGGTTTTGTCGGAGGCGCTGATTCTGGTTCCGGTGTGAAATCGCTTGTTGAGCTGGAATCCTGAACTAAAGGTTGCGCGGAGGCGGGGATTGGATCCGCTGCGGGACGTGGAGGTAGCTCCTTCTCTTCCTTGGGGTCGGATTTCCTTCTATGTGGTGCGGCTTCCGGTTGAACGTCCTTGAATAAATTATCAAGACGCTTGTTGATTTTCTGTTTCTTTGGCATATTCCATAAGTTCCTGGGCAAGGACTCGATACTGGGTGGAACCACGCGCGGCGGATTTGTAATGTGTAATCGGCTGACCGGCAATCGGGCTTTCGCGAAGTTTTGTATCCATTTCTATTACAGTATTAAACACACCTGCGCCAAATGTGGAGCGCAATTGTTCGTGGATGTTGCGATGGGTGCGGTTTCGCCTGTCCAGCATGGTGACAAGAATTCTATAGGAAAGGTTTGGATTATCGGCTTCGCGCGTCCGGCGGATGAGTCCCATCATGTTTCTCAAAGCGTATGCAGAGAAATACTCTGCCTGGGTTGGGATTAATAAAAGGTTGGCGGCTGCCAGCGCATTGCGCGTGATCGCGCCGAGAGCTGGAGGGCAATCCAAAACAATGTAGGAATAAGGCATGTTCGGGACCGAATGGATCGCCCGCTGAAGAATGGTAGTATAGTTCATTCGCATCGGCAGATATTGTTCCGAGGTTTCGATACGAGAACTGGATGGGATCAGATCAAGGTTATCGATTTCTGTTCTACGACAGACATGAAGGAGAGGCTCGTTATCCAGCATGACATGACTGGATGTCTTTTCGCTTTCTCCTGGCTCGAAGCCAAGTGCAAGCGTCAGGTTAGCCTGGGCGTCAAGGTCAATCACTAAAGTGCGATTCCCGAGTTCGGCAAGGGCGGCGCCAAGCGATAGAGCTGTGGTGGTCTTTGCCACTCCACCTTTCTCGTTTGAGACCGCAATGGTTTTAGTCATGAGTGCCTCATTTCTATCATTATCACCGGTCGGGTGATTTACTTTTCTGCGGGACGATCTCGATGCGCGAAACCTTCAAAGCTTGTCGCAGTTCCTGGATCGCTGTTTCGATCATTTCTTGCGGGTCATTTGACCCTCGAATCTTTGTGGTGATATCGGAGACAAGTCTTTCACGTTCGGCGCGTCGCTGGGTCTCGTCAAACAGCCTGGCATTTTCAGCGATAACCGCTACGCGGTCTGCTACTGCGCGGATTGTATCCATTTGGTCGGACTTGAAACTTTCATCTTTTGGCATGGATACGATGAGTTCCCCAAGGGCTTGCCCGCGTACGATGATCGGAACGGTTACTTGCTTTCGATCAGACTCTTCGGAATGTTGACCGTTTCCTTCTTCCAAGGGCAGGGGGCTTACTCCTCCAGCAGTATACCGGTATCCGGAGAGCTTGAATTCTTCTGCAAGGCGATTCCAATTTTCTCGTAGGAACCGCTGGGAAACCGCCTCGGCTTCGGCGAGCGACCTTTGCTGCTGCTCGTAAAGTTTTGCATTATGAATGGCTATGCTTACCAACTCTGCAAGAATGGTGAGAGACTCAAGGTCTTCATTCGAAAAGGCGTTTGGCTCGCGGCTTTGGACGTCCAGCGCCCCAAGGATCTCGCCCGCTTCGATCAGGGGAAGTGCCATCTCTGATTTTGTCTCTGGGAGGTCGGGGTTGTCAAAATAGATGGAATCTTCACCGACGTTCAAGGCGATGCGGGGTTTCATCGTATCTGTTACGTACCCCACGATGCCCTGGGCGCCGATCCGCAATTGGTGCCCCCGATTCAGCATGCGTTTACCGCCTTCGCTGTTTGCGGCAACCAGTACAGCATATTGTTTCAGGGAGTCGTTGAGGAATATCCCAACATGATAAAAGCCGAATTGCTCACTGATCACTTCGGCAACCTGTGGGAGCAATGCGCTGAGATTCTTTTGAAGGGTAATATCTTGGGCAACTCTTGCAACAGCCTCGTATTGTTTGCTCTGTCTTCTGCCGCGGTCAGTTTCCCTTTGTAATTCTACTGTGCGTTCCCTTACTCTCTGCTCAAGGGATATCACAAGGTCTTTGACGGTATCCGACATGCGATTGAAGGAATCAGCGAGTGTCTCCATTTCATCGCCCGTCTGAACCTCAGCTCTGGCGTTCAGGTTTCCTTTGGTAAGTTCTGAAGCCGCTTCAGCCAATGACCGGATCGGTGCCGTGATCGTGTTACTGATGGCGAATGAGAATATGGAAGCGACGAAAAGGACAAGACCAACAAGCAGGGCTGTGAACACGATTGTATTCCTTGCCTCGCTTGCAATCTGCTCAGAGAGGTCGATTTGGACAGGAGTAATTTCTGTTGAAGGTGCTATGTAGATAATTTTGTATCCGATTTCAGGAATCTCACTGAATGCAACTGTATGTTCTGCCTCGCCTAACGTGATGTTGAACACTCCGGAACCTTCAGCGATGACCTTATTCAGAAAGTCTTTGAACACTTGAGGCGTTGACGGAAGCGCATTCGGATCCATAATCTCGCTAAGTTTGGCAGTCTCATCGGTGATCCCGAAATCTGCAAAACCTCTCTCTGGGAGAGATATGATTCTTCCATCATGGTCTACCAAGAAGGCGTAACCCGTTTCTTCGACCTGGATGCCGGAGACCAGCCCGATGACCCTAGTAATTTGGATATCCATTGCGACCACCCCCTGAAATCGGTTCGAAGAATCGAATACCGGGATGCTGGTCGTTATGACCAAGCCGTTCAATGCCGCGTCTTCATATGGCGCAGACCATACTACGTGACGATCAGGGTTGTTTCCGGGGGCAGCTGCGACATACCACTGCCTGCCAGTTACATCAAAATCTGCAGGGACGATCTTGGCAAGATCGATATTTGGAAAATAAACAGTTTCCTTTTTCTCGCCGCCAAAGTATATGGCGACGATATCTGGATTCTCATCAAGAATGGACGGGAGAAAAAGTTCGGAATATTTAAGTAGATTAATTTTTCGGATCAAAGAGTCGTTCAATCCTGCGCCTGTTGGAATGAAAATAGCGACCTTGTCTGAATTGGAGTTATCCCAACTGCCGTTTGGTAGCTGTTCCAGTGCTGTTCCCGCATCCCAATCACTGCCATCAGCCAATTGATTTTCGTCAAGCAGGGCGCTTATAGAATCCGCCGCTATCCCGGTGTTCTTGGTCATCTCCTGGAAAAAATTACCCAGTTTCGCAGCCTCTTCGAAATTTAGCCGCAGGTAATCTTCCTCGGCATGGGCTTTTGCATCTTCCTCGACCCCGAGTATGAGTTGGCGGCTTCCATCACGGATACGAATAAAAACATAAGTACCCATAACAAGGATGATCGCTGTTGCGATCGCCATGTTGGCTGCCGTTAATTTACCTCTCAAGGATAAACGGGATAGTGTTGACTTGCTAATCCATTCCTGGAACGAGACACGCTTGGATTTTTCCATGGATTTTCCTTACCCGCTCCCGTTTCCGTTTCCGGTATCGTTTTTTAGTTTTATCGTCACTTCCGACCCTGGCATCGTCCGGCCGAGCTCCTCCACCGCAGTGGCGAGCACATTATATAAATTAACCGAAGACCCGATCTTGTTTGTAATTTCACCGATTGTCTGCTCTTTGAACGCCTGACGTTGGGATTCCTGGATCAAGCGTGCATTTTCGAGCGCAAGTGAAAGCCGTTCCGAAACAGCTTCCACCAACTCAACCTCTGTCTGCATCCATTGGCGTTCACGGAGTGGAGATTTGATATGCATGATGCCAATGATCTGGTCTCGCAGTTTGATTGGAACGACAAGGGTGGGTTCGCTGGTCTTTCCATCGGCATGAAAGATGAGCGTTTCGCCTCTGAACATAGCCTGGTCTATCTCGTCCGCAGAAATGGGTTTCGAAAGCCGTCTGCCGCCTGAAAGGCTTTGGATATATCCGATTGTGTTTTCCTCTTGCGCGAGTTCCCTCCAGCCTTTTTGGAGAGACTGTTGATAAGCGGACCGGGCTTCAAAAAGTGCCTGTTCTGTTTGCTGGAAAAGGCGTGTATTGTCTATGGCGATCGCGATCTGGTCTGCCAAAATTCCAAATATGGTGGTATCCATTTGGGCGAAAAAGCCGGGTTTTTCGTTTTGTATATCAAGAATGCCGATCATCGTATCGCGGGCTTTGAGTGGGTATACAGCCTCCGAACGTGATCTTGATAGTTCGCTGACAATGGATCCTCCGGGTTCATCCCTGATATCTGAAATAAAGCGCGGCGCTCCGGTTTTGAAAACCCTTGCAAAGATTCCGCCTTCGGCAAGGGCGATCTTGAAACCGCGGACTAAAAGGTTGCGGCCTCCTTCGCTATTGGAAGCTTGAAGGACGGCAAATTGATTTGTGGAATCGACCAGGAAGATCCCGATATGATAACAATCGAATTGTTCACTTACCAACCGGGCAATGAGTGGAAGTAGAATGCTCAAATCCTGCTCACTATTAATCAGTTTGCCGATCTCGCTGATGGCCAGGTATTGGTTGGCGCGAATTTCCGACTTTCTACGTTCGCTCTCAAGGTCCTGAGTTCGATCGGTGATGCGTTGCTCGAGGTTGGTAAGTGTATCTCTTAACTGCCCTGTCATTCGATTGATGGTTTCCGAAAGGATGCCAACTTCATCGTTGGTCTCCACGTCAACCGAGACCTGCAGATTTCCCTTTGAAATCTCTTCTGCCGCCTGGGTAAGCCTGATCAATGGGTTGGTGATGTTTCTCGAAAAATACAAAATGACGAAACCAAATAATATTGCAAGTACAATGCTGTATCCGGTAAGCGTAGTCTGGAGGGATCTTGTTTTTTGGAGAACATCGTCTTGGGGATAAACCAGGGCAAGCGACCAGCCGGTATCCATACCAACGGGCGCGTATGCCACGTACATACGGTTACCTTCCCAATCAGTCGCTTCCTCAAAGCCGGTGTTTTCTTGGGTCATGTTATCTATCAGATTTAACCAGGTGGTACTTCCATTTGACTGGGCAAAGGCATACATGGTGTCCACCATTGGCTCGTACTCTTGACCCTGTTTGCCTATTCCAAGTATTGACCCTTTATCGTCTATTAGGAATGCATAACCAATTCGCTCGACCCGGATGTTCATAAAGATACCCTGAATAACAGCCATGTCGAGGTCTGTAGAAGCAACGCCTTTAAAATTCCCAGCATCATCAAAGAACGGAACGCTGGTTGTGATGACCCACCTGCTCTTGATGGTGTCATCGTACTGGTGCGGAGCAGAAACCGTAATATCAAAAGTACTCTTCGGGCGGAGATACCATTCCTGCTTGGAGTAATCATCTAGGCGTGTGGATTGGATGGTGCCATCGTCTGACCGGAGATAACGAAATGCCCACGAGGGCAGGTCAGGCTTTAATTGATTTGGTTCGAAGCCAATCGTCATACCAAGGATCTGGTCGTTCGTTGAAATTGATTTCTCGAGAAGTTTTTGTAAGTCAGCCTCCTCGGAGACACCAGCCTCGATCGAAATGGCAAGGTTGACTGCAGCTGTGCTTGACTCTTCGATCTTGGATTGTATGAGGAATATCGTATCTGCTGTTTCCTTTGTTAGATCAGATTTGATATTTGCCACCAGGTTTCCCTGGCTGATGCGAATGGTTATAACCGAGTAGACAATAAAACCAAACAGAAGCAGACTCACAGCACCCAGGGTTAACTTGATTCCGAGGCTTGTCTCTGCGTGACGGCTCTCAATAACTTCCGCTTGTGATTGGTTGTCAAATTCCATAAAGCGACTCTTCTATCTTATTAAACATCCATCTTCAAAGAAGCTGGTTCGATTTGAATGATGACATCGGACCCTCCGAGAGCGCGGCTTAGTTCCTGTGCTGCGGTCTGGAGGATGGTATCGAAACGGGACGATGAACTAACCTTGCTTGTTATATTGGCTGTCACTTTTTCAAGGTCAGCGCGTCGTTGGCTGGATTGAAGCAACGTCGCTGCCTCTATGGCGAGGGAAAGACGGGCAGCCACAGCTTCTGCGATTTCAGCGTCGTCCTGGGTAAGTTTGTTATCTCCCCTAGAACTTAGCTGCATGACGCCGACCACTTTATCTCTCAAACGGACTGGAATAGCCAAGCGTGACCAATTACCAGGTCCAGAAGTCAGGACTGTCTTGCCAGTAGCAAGCGCCTGAGTAACTTGGGGATTTTCAACAGGATATTGCAACGTTTTGGTTCCGGTATCAGAGTAGGAGAAACCGATCCCGAGTTGTGTGGGACGGAGAACCTGCCAGGCTTCTTTTGCAGCCTGACCGACAGCGCTCTGTGCTTCTGCCAGGGCTTTTTGAGCTTCGGCAAATGTTTCTGCGTTATTGATCGCAACCGCAACCTGGTCTGCAAGAGTGCCTAGCACTTCAATGTCGTCTAACAGGAATGCGTTTGGTTCAGTGCTTTGGGCATCCAAGGCACCGATGATTTCACCTGCATATCGTAAAGGAAGGGCGATCTCGGATCGTGTATTAGGAAGGTCTGGATTGTCAAAATAGACAGAATCCGCTCCCACATCCAAGGCGATGCGTGGTCTACCTGTCGCAGTTACAAATCCTACGATACCTGTCTGCCCGATTGGCAGGCTGTGCCTGCGTGCAAGCATCCTTTGCCCTCCCTCGCTGTTTGAGGCACGGAGCACTGCCGATTCTCTATTTTTATCCACAAGAAAAATACCGACGTGATACACACCGAATTGCTGGCTGATCACCTGGGTAATCAGTGGTAATAGCTCTTCCAGAGATTGGACAGACGAGACCGCGTTCATTACCTGCGCAACCGCTTTGAACTGTCTGGCTTTCTTTTCAGTGACTTGGTTTGTTCTTTCAAGCTCAACGGTGCGCTCCAGCACACGGTGCTCGAGTCTTTCACGCAAAGCAATTAATTCTTCATTTTCTCGTTTTTGTGCTTCTTCGCTCTGCCGTGCGCGTGCGACACTGTCATTGAGGCGGGAAATAAGAATGTGCGTGATTCCTGAGGTCGCAAGGAATAACACCGGGACGATAATGGCATCGTCGATCCCGGCGGGTGTGATAGCATTGTCGGTCAAAAGATCGCGGATGGCAACAATGATTGTAGCAAGTATCGCCAGGGGGGTGATGACGAACAATGAAGGCCTGCCCATCAATATCGCAGAAAGTACCAAGACGACCGGGATTGCATAGAATGAGGCGTCTCTAAGACCGTTCGTGTTTAGGGCAATAGTAGTAAGCGCGATGATAAGCGTAATTGGTACACTGATCTTTGCAAGGAATAAGTTTCCCTGCATCACGAGGACGAGAGCAATGATCTCGATTAAGAGAGAAGCAGAAAGAACAATGAACGCCGGGATATTTTGCGAGCCTTCACCTGCTATCCCAGTGACGAGCGGGAGGACGGCGAGGTTCGTCAGAAGGACGATGATCAGGATATTCCTCGTCAACCTGATGAAGGATGGATCGAGGTCGTCTTCGCTTCGTAGGTACTTACTTAATCTATCAAGCATGGTTGTTCCCGGATTAGCCGGATTGTCCTGATGTGAATTGGATGACAACTTCTGTTCCCGGCAGGGTCCCGCCCAATTCCTGTATTGTTGTTTGAACGATATTATCCAGGTTTACAAGGTTTCCTAGTTTTGCAGAGATCTGACCGATCGTCCGCTCTTTGGCTGCTCGTTTTTGGGCATCCTCCAGCAGCCTTGCGGTTTCTATCGCAAGCGCGGTCCGGTCAGCTGTTGCTTGTGCCATGGCAACCTCATGCAGGTCCCATTTCCGATCCGGGTCTGTGGTGCTAAGCTTCAGGGTTCCAATTTGAACGCCGCGAAGGATGATAGGGATCGCAAGATGATTGGCAGGCGTTTTAGTGTTAGGGCTCAACTCGTGAACCATCACACCATCAAATTGGAAATTCGAAATGGATTCACGCTTCAAGTACTGACGCCATTGCTGCTCGCCGAGTTGAGCAGCTGCCTGTTCCGCCTGTACCCGTGCATCCTGGCTTTCCTCGAATAATTTGGCGTTTTGAATTGCCGTACTTACCTGGTCTGCCAAGACCGACAGAATGTTGATATCCTCCTCGCGGAATGCATTGGTTTCCTTGCTTTGTACATCAAGAGCGCCGATGATCTCGTTGCGGCTCCGTAGTGGCAGCGCGATCTCTGAGTGAGTTTCTGGCAGATCAGGGTTGTTGAAATAAACGGCATCCCTGCCAACATCGAGGGCGACACGTGGATTTCCGGTTTGGGTTACAAAACCGACGATGCCAGTTTCTCCGATCCGCAGACGGTGATTTCGGGTAAGCATGAGTTTTCCACCGTCGCTGTTGGCTGCGGCTAGTACTGCATATTCCTTTAGAGAGTCTACGAGGAAAATTCCTACATGGTAATACCCAAGTTGACTGGAGATCGTTTCGGTGATCTGGGGCAGGAGTTGATCCAGTTGCCTTGTTGCACTGATGATGCGGGAAATGCGTGCGATCGATTCAAACAATGAAGCACGGTACGCATTGGTTTGACTCACTGCTTCCAATTCCTGCGTACGGATGGCGATACGCTCTTCCAGTCCTTGAAGCGTCTCCTTCAGTCGGTCTGCCATGGTGTTGAATGACCTTGCCAAGGCGCCAGTTTCATCTTCTGTAACGACATTCGTGCGTGCAGTAAGGTCACCGCTGGCGATCTGGTTGGCAGTTTGTGTCAAACTTTTGACGGGCGATGAGATCAATTGCCCAAGTGCGATACTCACAAGTAATGCACCAATAAATGTTGCAGTAAGGGTGATCAACGCTGCCTGGATAGATGCCCGAAGCTGATTGGCAGAGTCTTGGCGGGTTGTCGCTATTGCGGATTGCATTTCAGCGGCAGGAACGACCAAGGCAAGGCTATAGCCTGTTGATGGCAGGGGTGAAAAAGAGATGTAGGTATCGGCGCCATCAACAGGGATTGTTCCCATGCCCTTGCCGCCGGCAACCATTCGGTTGGTGAAGTTTTGAAGTTCTCCCGACCCCTTACCAAGGATGGTGTGTTTGAAAAAATCCTCGGGGGCGATTTGGCTGGGGTCGATGCCAAATAATCGATAACCAGCGGGAGGCATGTAGATCAGCCGGCCGGCATCGTCCACCAAAAAGGCGTACCCGCTTTGACCAACACTTATTGCAGAGATTTGCTCTGTGATCTCCTTCAACTGGATATCAGCTGCGATAATCCCTTCAAATTGATCACCCAGGTATACCGGCGAAGCAACGGTAACTACCAGCCCGCCACCCGTTGCGTCTATATAAGGAATCGCCCACCTTGTGAGTTTTTCTTGATTGAACAAAGGCGCCGTGATCTTATAGTAGCTCCGTTCCGTCGCATCGAAGTCAGGTGGTAGCAGAGACGCCAGCTCTATATTTGGGTAATACCGAACGACTCCTCGTGTATTGATGGCATAAATAGCCAGAATGCTCTTATCCTGTTCGAGGTGATTGGGAATTGTGAAGTCGAGATATGCCGAAGTGTTCAAGCCAATTAGTATCGACTCGTCTATTGAAACACCAGATGGGATAAAGACAGAGGAAAAATCTCCGGCGGAATTTCCGTACTGACCACCCGGGAGTTGAACTAATTTTTCGGAAGAGTTCCAGTATGTGCCCAAACCAAGTGCCTCTGAGCGATTTAGCAGTGAGGCGTGATAACTGGAGATATCCTCCACATGTGAAGCGATTTCATTAAAGAAATCATTTGCGATTGCTGCTTCGTTTTCAACCTTGTTTATCAATTGCTCTTCGGCAGAGCGGCGGACGTTTGTTTCGAGGCGCCCCCCAAACAGGTCTGTTATGTCGCTGATCTGTGAGAGGGCGAAGTATGAGGCAATGGAAACGGCAACCCCACCCGTTGCAAGAATTCCGAGGGAGATCTTTGTTTGCAGGCTGAAGCGCCTGTATTGTTGGATAAATATCAACAGGAGGGGTATGCCCAGGACACCTGCCAATGGGGGGGAGAACGTGTCCATCTCTGGAAGGATGATGCGATTTATTCTCAACACCATATCCAGGGCGATTACTCCTGCGCTAAACAGGATGGATGTAATTGCCACTGAGGTCGTATATTTTGGTGACATGGCGAACCCGGAGATGGCAGACATTGCAAGAAGTAGCAAAAGAGCGGTAAGGAGTCCGCGCCCCTGGATGACGAATATAAAGCTTGAAGTTGAAATCAACGCCAGCACGATATTGATCATCATTGCCATGTCTCTACGGCCACGACCAATAAGAATGATGGGGATGATATTCAGCAATAAACAGACGAAAAGGACCCCGGGCACTATGAAAAGTTGGGGTAGATTCTTACTGACCCCAAAATAAATGAGCGGGAATGCACTTAACAGGGCAGAGACCATCAAAACGCCGGTGATGATGTATGCGTTTCTGGTTCGTAATTGTTCGCCCTGGTAAGGATCAGGAGTATTCATCAGAACTCCAGGCGGGGATTAACCGCCGCCTCCGATCTCGACTGTGATCTGTGCGCCCGATATGTGGGCTCCCAATTCCCGAACAGCAGTCTTAAGGATATCTTCGACCTGGGTCCCAGAGCTGATCTTTGTGGAAATCTCACCAATAACATGTTCCCGCTCAGCTGTTAACCTGCTATCCTCGAGCAGACGCGCATTTTCGATCGAAAGCGCGGCACGCTCCAGA
The DNA here is from genome assembly GCA_964648645.1 of uncultured Anaerolinea sp. GTDB lineage: Bacteria > Chloroflexota > Anaerolineae > Anaerolineales > Villigracilaceae > Villigracilis. The sequence goes on along the minus strand of CAZYLM010000002.1, from coordinate 18,892 downwards.
ATGGCATTGACAATGTCCATTTCATCGACGCTCCAGGCACGGTTCATATCTCCTTTTACATTGACGACACCTACAGTCTGTTCCCTTAACTTGACGGGGATCGTGAGTATGGCCGATCCATCTTCACCTGTTGCTTGATACGCTTCTCCAGAACGGATTGCCTCGTCTGCGCCTGGCAGTTCCAGCGGTTCCGGGAGGATGCTTGTTTTGAGGTTGCGGCGCTGAATTCCAGCGATTCCTTTCGACCGGGTGAACCGCAGCCAACTTTCATGGAAATCCCGCTTGTATGCGGCTTGGGCCTCATTAAGAATCCTCTTCTGCTCCTCGAAGAGTCGGGAATTTTCGATCGCGATTGCAACCTGGTCTGCCAGGGTGGTCAAGGCACGGACATCTTCCTGGGTAAAAGCATTCGGTTCGCGGCTCTGAACATCAAGCACCCCAATGACCTCGTTCCCTTTGCGGAACAAAGGAAGTGCGATCTCAGACCTGGTATCTGTAAGGTCAGGGTTGTTGAAGTAGATTGCGTCTACCCCTGTATCTAGGGCAATTCTGGGCAACCCGGTTCCTGCAACATACCCAACGATACCGGTCTGCCCGACCCTCAGTTTGTGGTTACGCTGGAGCATCCTCTTTCCGCCCAGACTGTTTGCAGCGATCAAGACCGCATATTCATTGTTTGCATTGAGCAAGAAGACCCCGGTGTGATAAATATTGAATTGCTCGCTGATCAATTCTGTTACCTGGTTGATCAGAATATCGAAATCCTGTGTCTGTGTAATGGCGCGCGAAATTTTTGCGATTGCTTCGAATTGCCTGGCGCGGCGTTCGTTTCGCAAATTGGCGGCATCCAATTCGCCGGTTCTTGATGCAATCGTAGTTTCAAGCCCTTGTGTGAATTTTTGAAGCTCGTTGTTTTTATTGGTAAGTTCAGCCCTTGCTTCACGAAGGTTATCAACCAGTTTAGTCACACTTTGGGCGGATGCCTGAAGGAGAGCGGCAATGAAGAAGGTATAAACAACGAGCGAGGTGAAATACGTAAGGGGATTCTGCGGAATTATCGGCGCAGAGAGCGAATCTTGGAAAAGCATGAAACCAACACCTATCAATGTGTTGATTCCCGCAAAGAAGTATGCACCCCGACCACCCAAGAGAACTCCTGCAAGTACAGTGGTAAGCACAAGCGAGAAATAACTGGCTCCGGTCACACCAGCCGATAGATAAATGGAGGCGATCAGGATAAGACTGATAACAAATAAAAGAATTGTAGAAGCGAGGCGTACCCTCCCTGCGAGCATAATGGAACGGGCAAAGATTCCCGACAAAACAATTGCGGCTGTGAGAATGGCTGTGAAAAACTGCCCTAGTATGACAGGTGCGGCGATGGTGTAGATCGAACCAATAATGATCACTGCCCAAAGGATGCGATTAAGCAATAAAGCGACTCGGGACTTCTCCTCATCGTCGAATGCAGGCGGGGCTAGTATTTGGCGAATTGAATTAATCATGTGTTTCCTCATCCCGGGTGGGATTGGGCTGAACTGGAGAGAATTGAATGGTGACCTCGGATCCGTTGAGTGTCCTTTCGATCTCTTTGGCAGCAGTTTCGAGAATGTTCTCTACACTAAAGGCAGAACCGATCCGGCTTGTTGCTTCGAAGATCGCCCTTTCCTTTGCTGCCCGACGATTGCTCTCTTCCAGTAGGCGCGCATTTTCCAAGGTAAGCGCAGCCCGATTGGCAGCCGCCTGGACGATTGAAATTTGTTCATCTCCCCACGGCTGGTTGGGGTCTTCCTGTTCCAGCCCAACGACGCCAATCGTTTGACCAAATATCGTAAGAGGTATCAAAAGTGTAGTTTTTGAGCCTGCTTCAGATGTTTCAAAAACTACAGGGTTTCCTTTAGTGAGCTTCGCGAATAGCTGATCTGGTAATTTTGCGGGGATCGGGCGGATTTGCAAACCATCGTACTCGTACCCAGATGTTTCGTCTGTGCTGAAGATTGTTTTCCATATCTCGCGGGTCTGGCTGCGGGTCGCTTTTGAAAGTTCGGAGAGTGTGTTTTCAAGGCGCTGCACCAACTGTGTGTTTTCGATGGCGGCCGCCAACTGGTCAGCGAGGATTTGCAAAGTTTGGACGTCGCTTTCTGTAAAAGCTTTGCGTGTGGACGATTGGATATCCAATACGCCGATCGTTAAGTTGTAACTTCGGAGCGGAAGGACGATTTCGGACCGTGTTTCAGGAAGGTTGGGATTGTCGAGGTGGGTTGTGTCAAGGTCCACATCTTGTGCGATGGACGCCTTTCCTGTTCTGGTTACAGTGCCAACCAATCCGCCTTCAACGATCTTCAGTTTGTAATTGCCTGAAAGCATCTTGTCTGCAGCCACACTGCTTGCAGCACGCAGAATCGCAAATTCGCTTTTTTCGTCCACCAAAAAGATACCGACATGGTAATAGCCGAGGCGCTCCCGAATCAGAGTCGCTGAAACATTGAGGAGGGTACTTTGATCACGGATGGATGCCAGTTCACGGGCGACCTCAGATATTGTGCGAAGTTCATTGGCAAGAAGCGAGAGGTCTCGAGTCCGGGCTGAAACACTTTCTTCGAGAGTTTCAAGAGCGCCTTTCAAGTTCGAGAACATCTGGTTAAATGCCTGACCTAGATCTTCCATTTCATCGCGAGTTCGGATGTCGATCAAATTACTTGTGTTCAGGTCGCCACGAGCCACACGACTGGCAAAGAGTCGGAGTTTCTGAAGGGGCTCTGTAATGGACCTTGTAAATACAAAAAGAATCACTGTAAATATCAGGGTGACAACAAAAGTGTAGCCGAGCAGTGTGTTTCTCAATGTAGATGTGTTAGCTGAAAGTTCTGCCCTTGGGTAAGCCAGAGCAAGGGACCAGCCGGTATCCAATCCGATCGGGGCGTATGCGACCAGCATGGGATTACCCTGAGGATCTGTCGCTTCGGTAAATCCTGCTTTTTCTGATCGCATATCAGAGATGAGGTTTATCCATCCCCTGGATTTTTCTGAGAATGCCTCCAGGACCATTGAATCAGACATGGTCTTGTATTCACCACCGCCTGCCCCAATCCCAAGGATGATCCCGTTCGAATCGATCAGAAAGGCGTATCCAGCCCGTCCGACTTGAATGGAATTAATGATTTCCTGGGTTTGGGAGAAGGCTATATCCGCTGTTGCCACTCCTCTAAAGTTGCCAGACCCGTCGAAGAATGGCGCACTCCAGGTGACCATCCAGATTTCACCTCCGCCATAGTCGAAATAGGGCGGAGAGATAACCGTTGTCAATTTTTCTTTTGGGAGCGTATACCACTCTCGGTTGAAATAGTCATATTCAGGTGTGCCAAGATCCGAGTAAATAAGGGTGTTGTTTGGCTGGCGATTGAAATAAGGGGCATAGTAATAGGATGTATTGTCGAATTGATTTGGTTCATAAGCTATTGTCGAACCGAAAACGTTTTGGTTTCGCCTCAGGGTGTTTTGCAGCATTCTCATCAATTCCGGGTCGTTCAAAGAACCTGATTCTGCATAAGCTGCCAACTCGAGGGCGACGGCACGGGCGATTAAAAGCTTCGACTGTACAATCTCAACTTTTGTGGAGGTTTCCCTGGTCAGCTCCTCTTTAAGCGTATCAACCAACGCCTGTTGGGAAAATTGGATACTAAATCCTGTGTAAATGATCAGAGCAGTCAGCATCAGACCAATGACTGTAGCAGGGAGTTTAATTCCCAAACTGAGTCGTCTGCCAAAAAGACCTCTTCGGTCCGGAGTGGGGGAGAGACGGCGTTGATCGGTCATGCGTCCCCCTCACGATTCGGGAAGTTAGTTCCAATCTGAATGAAAGAACGGGATGCCCCAAGTGCAAGCCCCAATTCCTGAATCGTTGTTCGCATGATGCGTTCGAAATCGGTGGATGATCCGATTTGGTTTGTTATGTGCGAAATCGTTTCTTCCTGTTCGGCGCGGTGAGTGGCTTCCTCGAGGAGACCGGCATTATCCAAAGCAAGCCCCGCGCGATCGGAAACCGCCTGCACAAGGAGAATCTCATCTTCTGTCCAATTTCTGTTGGAGTCAGTCGATTCGATCTGTATTACTCCGATAACATGATCTCGAACTCTCACTGGTACGATCATAAGAGAGTTGCTTCCATCTGGATTTTTACTTGTCGTGACCGTTTCCCCTATGCCGATCACCCTGTCAACAAGAGGATTAAATGGTTCATCGCTTTCGGAAATGGAGCCTTCAGGCGTGTAGGAGTAACCAATTTGTTTTTCTACTCCTCTAAACGATCGAAACTCCTGGGCTGATCTTCTTCGGGCTAGGGAGTCCTGCTCACCTTTCTGATGAATGATTACGGCAAGTTGGTTGGCGATCGTGGATAGAGTGTTTTCGTCTTCTATATTAAAAGCGGAAGATTGCGTACTTTGGACGTCGAGGATGCCGATCAGGATGGCACCATACTTGATCGGAACCGAAAGCTCTGACCTGGTTTCAGGTAGATAAGGATTGTTGAAAAAAACCGCGTCCACACCCGTGTCCAGGGCAATTCGGGGTCTTCCACTTTGAGCAACATAGCCAACAATACCGGTTCCTCCCACCTTCAACTGATGGCCATGAGTCAGCATTTCTTGCCCGCCTTTGCTGTTTGACGCCTTTAGGATCGCGAATTCACGGCTGTTATCCAAAAGGAAGATTCCGACATGGTAATACCCAAGCTTCTCGCTGATCAGGCGTGTGGCATTGGTAAGAAGATCTTCAATGGCTTCGGTTGGGTTGACCAAAATTGCTTGTGAGATCTCGGCGGCTGCCTGAAGTTTTGCGGTTTTTGTCAGCAATAGATCGTTAAGTTGGTGTAGTTCGGAGGTGCGTTGCCTGACCTGATCTTCAAGCAAACGGTTGGTGCTCTCCAAATTGAGGCGTGAGCTTTCTTTTATTGCAAGGAGTTCGTCTTCGGTTTGTAAAAGCAAACGATGCCTATGAAATACTGCAGTGATTGCACCAAGCAGCCCCATCATCAGCGAAGTACTTAGTACCAAATATCGCATATCGGTTGGATATTGGGAGGGTAGAAAACCTGAAATCTCGAGTAAGCCGATTGCGACAAAGGACGTAATGACTATTGATGCGAAAACAAATGGGAGGGGGCTTGAATTTTGTGCAGTATAAATGCTTACAAGAAGATATACGCCAAGCCCACTCATCCAAATAAGGTCATGGCTGCCAAACCCGTCTAATACAGAGATCGCAACAACATCAGCCATCACAATGGCAGGGAAAAGGAATGGAAACCCTGGCCTCTCTCTCCAAACCTGGATCAAACTGAAGAATGCTGAAAAGCTTGACAGGACCGACAGGACGGTAACAAGTGGGTGTCGATAAATGAGCGCCCAAAGCAGCGTTACAAGGAATCCGGGAATAAGCGTGGCAATAAGTTCCGCGCGCTTACCCGTCGGATCCCCGATGCGGAATTGTGATAGCAGGCCAGCTATTCTCGGACGTCTCATTTTGGTTTAGCCTGATCAATTAACTGGAACGTCACCGAAGTATTGCGGAACGCCTGCCCCAATTCCTGCACGGTTTCACGAACAATCGAGTCTCTTGTGTAGGTGGCGCTGATCCTTGCCGAGATATCAGAGACCATCGATTCGCGTGCGGCACGTTGTTGGGATTCACGATATAAGCGCGCACTTTCGAGGGCGCCGCTCAACTGATCGGCAAGGGAGATGGCTAGTGTGGTTTCATCTTGAGTCCAGGCATCGGCAATTTCCGGTTTTTTCAATCGTAGCGCCCCGATCACTTGACCTCTGATCTTGACTGGCACACTGATCGTCAACCCATCAGCACCAAGTATCAGATCTCCTGATTCGATCGCCTTCGAGATGGTCGGTTCGATAGTTTCATCATCGATTTTTACCGTTGCAGGGGGGGTCGACAGGTAATTGATACGTGCTTGATTTCTCAGGATGCGACTCCACGCCTCACGGCTCATTTGACCGTACGATGAACGTGCACCTTCGAGAGCCCGTTCAGTTTCATTGAATAAGCGGGCATTTTGAATTGCAACTGCAAGCTGGTCTGCAAGGATTTGGACAGTAGCAATATCCTCATCTGTGAACGCCCTGGGTTCGGTGCTTTGAATATCGAGGACGCCTAGAATTTGGCCGCTCGCCACCAGCGGGAGCGCCATCTCTGAACGGGTATTCGGGAGGTCAGGGTTGTTGAAGAAAATGGCATCAGATCCCACATCGAGGGCGATCCGCGCCCGGAGACTTTCAGCAACATACCCTACAATACCAGTTTCGCCTACTTTTAAGGTATGTTTCTTTTCCAGCATACGTTTGCCGCCTTCGCTGTTCGAGGCTGCGAGAATGGCAAATTCTTTCCGCTCATCAAGAAGGAAAATACCTACATGGTAATACCCGAAGTTTTCATGAACCAACTGCGCGGCCCGCTGCAGAAGTTCGGAAAGGTTTCTGTAGGAGGCGATGGATTTACCGACCTCCGCCACGGCTTGAAGTTGGGATGTCCGCTGATCGAGGGTATGGGTGCGTTCCGAAATGCGTTCTTCCAGGTTCGCCCGTTCAGTTTTTAGTTCGTTGAAAGTGGTGTTAACGCGATCCTTGGAGTTTTCAAATTCCGTCTGGGTTAATCTGATCCCCTGTATGACCAGTACTGATAAGGCAAGCATGGATACGGAATTCGAAACCCAACTCGCAAGGGTTCCTTGATCTGCAGCGGGGTTTGTAATTTGTAACCTTCCACTAAGAACAAGCCAGCCCATGACCAGATATGTTGCGGCCGCAAAGCCGAATACAAACCAACCTGCCCGCCAGGAAAACAATAGCGATGCAATTGCTACAGCTCCGAGCATATACATGCGGGCATCACCGCGTATACCAGTGTCAATGATTCCGGCGAAAGCGAGCGCATAAAGCAGCACCACCAGAATCCCAGCTTTGATATTATCGGCAATCCGCAGAAAGGTGACGATTAGAATGATCAGATAAAGAACGATATAAAAGATCTGGTAGGCAGGTGAACTTGCAAAAAGGGAAGGGATCAATGCTGCCAATCCGAATATACAGGCAAAGATCAGTGTCGTCCGCAAAAACACCGATCGCCACTTGGTATATGTTATTTCGTAGGAGACTGAATGATCCATACCGCTACCTTATTCCGAGGATCCGAACCAGGAGGAGGGTAGTTTGGCAGAGGGGTCTTTCTGAGAAAGACCGATCAAGACCTCCGCTTCTTTCAAGTCAAACACTTTTCTTAATTCAGTGGCTGCACTTGAAACAACAGACTCGACATTCAGCGTCTCACGGACGAAGGTCGAGAAATTTGCAATCATCTGGTTTCTTAGAGCATTTTTCTGTGCTTCATCAACAAGGCGGCTGTTTTCAAGGGCGAGTGCAAGCTGGGTTGCAATCTTTTCAATCAGATCGAGCTCCCGATCTGACCATTCGCTGGACTGTCCCTTTCTCTTCAATTTGATTCGTCCTATTGTTTGCCCTTGCAATACGATTGGAATAAGAGTTCCATCCTTGTCTTTCTCAGCAGAGCTTCGTGAAAAGACGGGACGTACACCGGCAGGCGTGTAGAGGTAGGCGTTCTTTTGCCGGCTCGTAAATTTTGACCAGGTATTCTGTGTCTGGAATGCTGATCCGGTTTCCACTTGTAAAAGAAGATTTCGAGTCTCTTCAAGGAGGCGGACATTATCGAATGAGATGGCAGTCAGGTCGGCCAGAGTTTGCAGGATCTCTGTATCCTCGGGCTTAAAGGCAAGGGATTTATCTGAATGGATATCGAGGATGCCGATCAGAGATCCCCGCACTGCGAGCGGAATCATCATGCGCGAACGGGTGGACGGGAAGTTGGTATCTTGAGCTTTCTCGCTTCCAGAAACGACTACCATCTGCCTGCTTTCTACGACTCGAGATAGCGGGCTTCTTCGATCAATATCGATGCGAAACGGCTGACCGGTGAGCCATTTACCGGTTTCAGAGGAAGAAGCTTGCAGGTATGCTGTGCGCCGCGGCTCATCCAGAATGAATACACCGACATGATAGTATTCAAATCTGTCTGCGATCAGATCGGCAGCTTTGGTTAATAAGGTTGCAATGTCTTGCGTCTCTGCAATGGAGCGGGCAGTGCTTGTGGCGGCTCGAAGTTGATAGGTATTTAACTCCAACTCTCGCGTTTGTTCCTCGATATTCTTTTCAAGAGCCTTTTTTTCAGCGTCAAGCAACTGATATTCAGATTGTGAATTTCGAGAGATCTTTACAAAAGTAACTTTTAATAGATTTGCAGCTGTGACAAGTAAGACTCCAAGGATGGTGAAATCTGCCAGGTAGACCACCCAGTCGGAAACTGCTTTGGCAGAAGCATTTGCTGCTGTAAGTCTAAAAACACCAATCTGTTCGGAGTACCCCAGTGCAGAGATGGTCATAGCGCCGATAATAAGGACAAGGATATCCATTCTGGAATCCAGCAATAAAGAAGCAAGAATGGCGGCTGCAAGAAGGAAAATATTTCCATCCGCCCCGGGGCCCCTTGCAAACAAGGTATTCATTCCGATTGTGATCGTCATAAGGAGCAGCAAATAAACCCGCAGGGTATAGGGTGCGGGAAAAATTGTAATTGCAACTAATAACAAGTATACGAGAGTGGAAAGAATGCGCTCCAGCACAGATGCTGTGGGGAAAGCAAGGGAGAGAATGACGATCCCTGCTACTGAAGCAAGGCGCAGAACGGTGAGGATGAAACCTTCTCGCCATTTCATCAAATTCGAGGCCGGGTTCCGCAGCGTATTACTCATCGACCTGTCCATCCATCGAGATCTCGATCTCGACCTCTGAGGCTTCCAAATTCCTTCCCAATTCCCTTACCACTGTTTGCAGGATGGCGTCCATATTGGGTGCCGCCCATATCTTGGCGATGATTTCGTTTGTAAGTTTTTCCTGAGATGCCGTGAACTGACTTTCTTCAACGAGGCGGGCATTCTCTAATGCGAGTGATGCTTGCGCTGCGATCGATTCGACCAGGTTTTTCTGCTCGGGTGTCCAGTCTTTTACGCCGGCTGCCATGATCTCACCAAGGATGTGATTTCGTAGTGCCAGGGGTACGTTCAACGAGTTGATGCCCGATTGCTCCGTATCACCAAGTGCGTACTGGAGATTTCTTTCTGCAGCAAGCGAACTCCAGGACGTTTCAAGATATTGCCTTTGGGTTGCCTGCATTTCCATGATGCTCTGTTGGGCCTCCTGGTACAAACGAGCATTTTCAATTGAGACGGAAATCCCGTTTGCCATGTTTTGAAAAGCATCCAGGTCTTGCGGAAGGAATTCAGCCTCCTTCGAGCTGTGCATCTCAAGAACACCTAAGATGGTGTCACCTGCGACTAGCGGCACAACTACCAACGAACGGGTATACGGGAATAACGGATATTCCTGCACGATCTGATTGTTATTCTGCAGGATCAACCCACTCTTGGAGCGGACGACCTGTGCAACCACACTCCGCCCATTTACACTGAGGCGGTGCTTCTTTTCTTTCATCAGTTTGCCCGCTTCACCAACAGCTTCTTTTAGTTCGATCCACTGACCGGAAGAATCAACGATATACACGGCAGTGCAGTAAAAACCAAACTCGTTCTGGATGTATTTTGCTGTCAACGGCAGGATTTCATTCAGGTCCAGGACGGCAGCGACAGCTCGTTCTACTTCATTGATCCTGCGTAATTGCAGGGTTCGTTCATCCACGCGAGATTCCAGTGTATTCCTTTCTTCCCTCAAAGCGGATAGAGTCTGGGTGATCCGTGATTGAGCCAATGAAAATTCATTTTCTAATTGGCGGAAGCCAAAAATGATCACCACCCCAAGCATTGTCAATGCAACCCCGCCACTGATCCAGTCCTCCAGCTTGGATGGCGTCGCATCCGGATTTAGGGTTTCGAAGCGGCCGGTTTGGATGAGATACCCCATGAGTGCAAGGGTAAGGATACTGAGTGCGATCGCAAAGAAACCTGCACGGGGCGAGAGAAGCATCGTCGAGAACACGATTAACGCCAGGAAAAAGAACAGACTGTCTCCCAATACGCCGAGGCTGATCAACTCTGCTATTGCTAATGCATATGCCCCCAAAAGAAAGGTTGATATCCGAATGGCGTATGGAAAATTGAATATGGCGCTAATGGCGATCAACACGTAGGTGGTGATGAAAATGCCATCGATCACCGGACTCTCTGACGCAATGATAGTAGGCAGTAGGGCGATCGCCCCAAAGATCAGATTACCGACAAGGAGCGGGAGTACAAATCTCTCACGCCATGACTTGTACAGTCTCTCCGTGGATTCCAAGTTTGTCGCAGGGTCGGTGGTGAATGGATTCATTCGAAATCCTTATCCTTGTCGTCCGAACCTGCGGTCGGGATAACGTTGATACGCGTATATCGAGCGCCTGTCACTCTGCTGATTTCACTTGCCGTTGTATGGAGAATGGACTGAATATCGGTCGACCTGCGGATCTTGTCTGTGATCTCATTGATCAACCGCTCCCGGTCAGACTGTGCCCGGATCTGCTCCACAAGTCTCGCGTTGGCGATCACAGCGGCAAGGCTGCCTCCCAAAGTGCCGAGCATTTCCTCATCGTTTTCTGAGTAGGCATCCGTCTGTTCGCTCTCGACATTGATGACACCGAGAAGTTCGTTTCGGTAAATCAAAGGGATAGCCATCTCGGATCTGGTGTTGATGCTAATCTGAATATACCGCGGGTCTTCTCTCACGTTGCCAATCCGCAATGGACGGCGATGAGCCGCCACCCAACCGGTCACTCCCGTTCCGACCTCGAATGTCATGGAACTGATGTCTTCTGCGTACCCGATCGATGCCTTTACTTCAAGCTGTTTCCTGCTTTTGTCGACAAGTAGGATCATCACTCGATCGCCGCCCAAGGTAACCTGCAAACCATTGGCAGCACTGTCGAGCGCTTCTTCGAGTGTTGTCCCAGATGCCGCAGATGAAGTAATGTGATGAAGCAGCCGGTGCTGCGATAAATGCTCCTGCGTTTCTGCGAATAGCTCGGTGTTCTCGACCGCCACAGCAAGTTGATCAGCAAGTATTTGCAGGCTTCGCAGATTATCTTCGTGGAACGAAAAAGGCTGAACGCTCTGTACGTCAAGGGCACCAAGAATCCGATCCCCGATACGCAAAGGGATGGCGGCTTCTGCTCTTGTGTCGGGAAGAAGCGGGTTGGAATAATAGGTGACATCCTTGGTTGTATCGCTTACAACCAACGCCTCGCCCTTCCCTGTGACGTAACCCACAATGGATTTGGACCCCACTCCGATCTTGTACCCCTGTCTTTTCAATTGTGCGCCGGCATCGCCTGTTGCTTCGCGAATGATGGCGAACTCACCCGGTAGATCCAACAGGAAGATGGCAGCGTGATAGAAATCGAAGCGCTCCCGAATCAAATTAACTGCCTTTGATAGCAATTCATCCAAGTTGAGTGAACCGCTGATATCCCGGGCGATCTCGGCGGCGGTTTCAAGTTGTAATGCCTTCCGTTTGCTTTCCTCGAGAAGGTCCACATTTTTGATCACACCCGCCACTTGGTTTGCGACAGTGGTAAAGAATTTCAGGTCATTCTCGTTGAATGCCTCCTCGCGTTCCTGATCCTGGATGATGATCGCTCCGACGGGTTCGCCCTGAATAAGCATTGGAGCTCCCATCCACGATTTTGCAGGTTTGCCTACGATCTTTGCACCAAGCTCTTCCGCTTTACGTTCAGTGTCTTTGACCAACAGCAAGGGTTGCCTGGTCCGGATGAGAATTGAAGTCAGGCCTTCGCCGAGCGGAAATGCAGGAATGGAAAGGACTTTTTTGTTTTCGTATGAGAACGGAATGCGGATAGAGTTTGAATTTTTATCGTAGATCGCAACGATCAGATTGTAATCGCCAATGATCTGTTGGATCTTTGCATGCAAAGCAAGGAAAAAGCCCTGAATGTCGGAGATGGAAGTGCTGATCTCATTGATTGATGCCAGCGATGCAACTTCATTCAGATGCCTTTCGGTATCAGCGATGGCATTTGCTCGTTGGATCGCGATCGACATTAAGTCCGCCAGGTTTTCATACGGCTGTATTGCAGCGCTTAAGATATCCTGCTGCCTGGAGCCGATAAGCATTACAGCTTCGACCGTTTCTCTCCCATTGATGGGGAGGAAGACGCATTTATTGAGCCCCAGGGAGCGTAAAATTTCCTTGAAAGAGGAAGGTAGATCAGCGCTGGTGCTGGTGGCGGTCATCGATCCACGCGAAAGATAGGATTCCAATCGCTGCCGATTTGATGAAATGCCATCGCTTGTCCACGTCCGTGGTGTATCGTTCTCAATACTTTCGGAAACTGAAACAGCCTTTAAGAGGGTTTCGGATACCTGAAAAAGTATGGCAGGGTAGGGGGCACTCTTTAAGATCAATCCTCCCACGTGCAGAACTTCCCCTTTGTCATTGGCTTCTGCGATCATCCGGCTTGCCCGATAGAGACGGTCCAACTCCTGGAAATTTACCTGACTCGACTCAATCAACCTCGCCGTCTGGATGGCAGCTGCCAGCTGGCTGGCAAGGGTTTTAAGCATGAGGATGGAATCCGAACTGAACGCGCCTGCTTGGGTACTTTGTACATCCACAACACCGAGAACCTGATTACCCAAGGGAATGGGCACGCAGGCTTCCGAACGCGTTTCAGGAAGCAGTTCGTTTTTAAGATGAAGCGGATCTTCTGTTACATCGGATGCCACCCGCACCTGATTATTATCAGCTACCCAGCCAATGATCGATTTTGAACCGACCGGAAGACTGTAGTTATCTCCGACCAGCTTGTGTGTTGCTGAACCAAACCCGCTTTTGAAGTCGATATTTTTTCCGCTGCGATCTATCAAAAATATACTGGCTTGATAGAAGCCGAATTGTTGAACGAGCAGTTCCGTGGTTTTATTCAGCAGCCGATCGAGGTCGGCAATTGCTGTTACATTTTGTGCCACCTCCGCCGCTGTTTGGATCTGCAAGGTGCGTTCATTTACCTTGTTTTCAAGCGACCTGACATAGTCTTCGATCTGGTCGGCAAGATAATTGAAGGATTGCGAAAGCTGCGAAATCTCGTCGTTGGATTTTGAGACATCAGCCCGCAGGCTTGTATCTCCTTCTGCAAATTTCCTCGTAATCGCTGAGAGGGTTTGCAGCGGCTTGATGATTCGGTTCGTTCCATAATAAAGAATTAGCCCCATTGCGCCGATGGTGCCCAGAACGAGGAACAAGGTGAATGGCGCAAGGCTGTCCACACGGTCGAACACGATATTGGAGTCGACAGCAAGGACGACCCCGCTATTGAGGAAAGGCAACCAAATTACCTGGGCAATGACACCCGACCCGGATTCAAATTCCAATTCCACATCTATGGGAGAGCCGACGCCGGTACGTTTTGCCTCTTCCAATTGGGAGCGAAGCAGCTTTTCAGATGAAGGAACCAAGGCTGTGTGAGAGAGAAGATCATTGGTGGCATCGAAAACGAATAAATGGCCATCAGGCAGTGCAAAGTATGAGTTGGCATACGGCGCGAGACTATTTAGTGGATCCAGTAGTTCTTTCACGCCCTGACTTCCAGTCACCCCTACGATAATGCCGAGGACCGATCCACCACGGGGGGTTTCATAGTTGACTGCCGTCATCAAGATTGCATCTTCTGCTTCAAAAGGAGGGAGATCGTGGATCAATATGGAACCGCTGTTCTCGAAATCGAACATGTTCGGGTCAAAGGAAATGCCTTGCCATTCCTCCCTTGTCGCAATTAGTACGACACCATCTGGATCAATTAATAGATAATCTTCAAATCGGCTTTGCGTCTCCCCAGATCCTTTTGGGAGGATGTCCAGAAAGGATTTGCGGATGGATTTGAATTGGTCGTTTTGCGGGTTTGCGTGCAAAGCGGTCTCGATCAAGACGGCAGTATCATGTCCCTCGATCTGCGATTCCAGCTTTTTTTCTCTTGCCTCGACACTTTTGCGGACAACATCCACTTGATTGGAAAGCAGGCTCTCTAATTGGGCATTTGCCTGGTCGCGGAGCAGGCTCCTTGCGCGGAGGTAAGCAACGCCTGCCATCAAGGCAAGTGGAATAAACGTAAAGATCAAGAGCGTCCTGACGAGTGTGTTGGTTAGGCTGCCCTTGAACCTGCCTTTTTGTGTTTCACGAAGAGTCGGCGCCGCACGGTTTGTCATTCGTTGAATTTGTGGTTCTACTAACTAAACTCCCAGACAGGTTCTCCGTTCAGAATTCGCCGAATCTGGTCCGGGAATCGGTCTGGGTCGAGAGGCTTCCCTAAAAAGCCGTCAAAGCCGGAATCCTTCGCCTTGTTCATTTGTTCCTGGCTGGCTTCTGCGGTGACTGCAACGATCGGCACGGACTTAAAACGTTCTGATGCGCGGATTTTCTTTAGCGCACCATAGCCATCTTCATATGGTAATCGGATATCCATCAAGATCAGATCCAACCGCGGGAGTGTATCTGCGTACTCCACCACTTCATATCCGGAGGTCTTCCATTCGCAGTGAATGCCTAAATAGCCAAGCATTCTGGCGATTAGAACGAAATTCGAAACGTTGTCCTCCACGACCAGGACAGCCGCGTCTTTTGGTATGCTTGCTTTGCGAATCGGTTGAGTGTCGGAAACGGCAGGGGTTGGATCTTGTTCAGGCATTGGATCTCCTTGTTAGGAAGCGTTCGATCTGATGAGCAAGCATATCGATGTCTATGGGTTTTTGAATATACCCATCGCAGCCTGCCTCGAGTGATTTCTCCCGGTCTCCGCGCATTACATTTGCCGTCACTGCCACGATCGGGATATTTGCGTGGTTTTCCATGTTTCGGATCCTAGCGGTTAAGGTGTAACCGTCCATGTCGGGCATGTTGATGTCCATCAGGATCAGATCGATTTTTTCCTGTGCGAGTTTTTGGATTGCATTCTCAGCGTGTGAAGCCTCCACGACTGCGTATCCTTCCGCATTAAGAACGCGGCGGACAAGATTGCGGTTATCGGGATTATCTTCAACATAAAGGATGGTAGCTTTTCCTGTTGTCATTTCAACTTTCTCCACGCGAAATTTTACTTTACTGCGGAGGGGTATCCATGACAGCTACCTTACAACTTGCAAATAGTATAGCATAACAAAAAGCCGGGGGATGATATCCCTCGGCTGAGCGGGTGATGGGACTCGAACCCACGATATCTTGCTTGGGAAGCAAGCGTTCTACCACTGAACTACACCCGCTTGAACGATGGGGGATTATACGGCACGCTGAAAAGTCATGTCAAGCCTGATGGCGAAATCCCTGGTCAACGGGTCAACCCGGACCCGTTACTGCTTGCGTTTCAGGAGCATATTCGCCAGCCCGCGGATCGCATCTCCAGCATCCCCCTGGGGGTCCGCCTGATCGAGGTATCCAAGCGCCTTCCCTGTCAGCTCATTGGACATTTTATCGGCGTATTCTCTTCCGCCTTCATTCTCTAGGATGGCAGCTACTTCGCCGACTTCTTCCGGGGTGATCGGTCCCTGGCGCCAGCGCTTTGCGAAATTACCGTTCTTCTCCAAAGCATACAAAACGGGAAGTGAGTTCTTTCCTTCCACCAAGTCGCTGGCAGCGGACTTTCCTGTCAGAGCTTCGTCACCCCAAATCCCAAGGATATCGTCTTGGACTTGAAATGCCAGTCCAAGGGTATAGCCAAATTGGCTGTACAGCTCGACCTTCTTGTCATTCGCGTAGCCAAGAATGGCACCTACCTGGGTGCATACGGAGAGTAGGGCAGAGGTCTTTCCTCCGATCATAGGCCAATAATCTTCCAATTTCAGATCGTCTCGTTCTTCATAAGACATATCAAGATATTGACCTTGTGTGAGAGCAAGACAACAAGCATTCAAAATGCTTGCGGATCGCAAAACCATATCTGCAGGATAATGGGCTTGCAGATCCAGTGTAGATTGATTGGCAATGACAAATAACGCGTCGCCAACGTTGATCGCCATTGGCGCGCCCCATTTGACCCAGGTAGTTCTTCTGCCACGCCTCAACTCAGAGTTATCCTGAATGTCATCATGGACTAGGGAGAAGTTATGGACTAATTCAATTGCCGCTGCCATTGAAACTGCGTGTAGCCATTTACGATCCAGCTCTCCCCCTTGACCTTCGCCAAAAATAGAAGCAACGGACAACAATGTAATCAACGGTCGAATTCGTTTTCCTGTCGCCAGTGGACCAGCGCCTTCACCCGTCCAACCCATGTGATAGGTCAACATCTCGTGGAAAGGTTTTGTACGCGGTTGGTCGAGTCGCCCCACCTGTCGTTTCAATTCTGTCTCTATCGCTTCCAGCATTTCCTGCTGCAGATTGCCTGTCATAACGTTATTCCTTTGATATTGAGTTTAATCAATTCGTCCTTGAGCTGGGTGGGGGAGTGAAAGTGGAGAGTTTGAAATCCCAAGCGGTCAGCAGTTTCGATATTTGGCAACGAATCATCGATGAAAAGGCATTCTTTCGAATCTCGTCCGATCCGTTGAAGTGTAATATTGAAGATCTCAGGTGCCGGTTTTACGACCTTATGCTCCCCTGAGATGATCTTATCGTCGAACCACCCAAAGACCGGATATTTGTGTTCGATAAGCTTGAACTTCTCCATGGAGAAATTGCTAAGCATATACAGCGGCCAGCCCGCATTTTTCAAGGCGTGGACGATCTCGATGGTCTCATAGTAAGGTTCGGTGAGGCTTTCCTCCCAATAGGTATCATACGCCTGGATCAGGTCCTTGTATTGGGGAAACTGCCGGGATAAATCGGCGACCCCGTCCTTGAAGGACCGTCCGGCATCCTGATGGGCATTCCATTCCATAAAGCGGATCTCTTCGAGAAACCGGTTTGTCGCTTCGCGATCTGAAAAATAACGTCTGTAGAGAAGATGGGCATCCCAACCGATGAGGACATTGCCGAGGTCAAAAATGATGGCGTTGATGGGGTGTGTCATATTTGCCGCGATATTTTATCCGAAGAAATAAAATCTGGCGGTATAATCGCGCGATTGTATTTTGACCGGGAGAACTGTTGTGAGCCGACTAATCAATACCGATTCTGTAGGAAAAGAAAGAACCCGTTTGTCCAAATCCATTGTTCTTTGCATTCGGGGGCTGGCAAAGCAAAGTCAGGTAACGCCTGAAGCCAAAGACCAGGCGGCATTTATTGCACTGGCATTACAAGCTATCACCGAGGGGATCGATTCTTCAGTGGCAGCGTGGGAGAAGCGCGATTACTGGGTAAAAGCCGATAAATTTCGAATGGAATGGATGTGGGCGGGGCAATATGCCGAAAAAATGAAGACGGCTGTGCTCGCCGATGATTGGGCAACGATCGCCACCATGCTGCCTTCAATTGCCCAGAAATTCAGCAAAATCGAGGTTTCTGATAATCACCGCCTCGGCACGCCGTGGTCGAGTGCTTATAAATTGCTGGCGTTGCACCAAAAGTTGTAGGTGGAGTCCAACAACTTCAGACTTTTGACTCCTTGATATACAAAAACTTCCGAACCAGTTGTCTTCGGAAGTTTTCTTTTAAATTTCAGGCCTTGAGCTTTTCGAGATTCTGCTTGGTATTTTGCAAAAGTTCGATCATCATATCGCGAATGTGAGGATTGAGATAGTGACGCTCAAGAGTTGAAAGCGGAAGGAAACGTGCGCCTGCCACGACGTTGATGCAGTTTGCAGAACCGCACAAACAGATGAATGGCGCGTCCATTTGCCATTCGGTGGAGGGGTAGAAGAAGTAAAGTTCTTCCCCCTTTTCGATATCGCGGGCGGCGACCATCTCCATGTTTTCGGTGTCGAGGATCACATTCGGATCGCAGGAATGATTCAATGCCGCAAGTTTGCCGACATGGGTGTGTTTGTCGTGCCCGATCTGCACGGTAAAGCGGTTGGGTTTGTCGCGTACATCTTCACTGGGGATGGCGCAGATGATATCGCCCTTCTTGTAACTTTGTTTTGTTGTCAATGTACGGAACTTGTTTTCGGTTTTGATGGATAACTTTTCCATCATGTTTGTTGATGTCATTCGTATCTCCTTTTCATACTGCCTAACGATAATCCATTAGACTTAGTATATACATAACGAGGTCAATTGCAAGGTTAATAGATGCCAATCTGAAAATTTTAAGAATACATACGAATATCTGAATCAAAAGCATCATCAACAAAAATGTTGATGATGCTGCAACGCGAAGGATATTTCATGCAAAAAGATTCAACTGTGCAGCTTCCCTGCGTCCATCCAACAGGACATAGGGGGCGGCGCGTTCGGCGATGACACCAAGTTTTTTCAATGATGAGATGTCACGCAGCCTGCCGAGTCTGCGTGCGGAGATGATGGCTTCAGCGCCTTTTATTCCGATGCCAGGGACACGAATTAATTCGCGGCGTTCGGCTCGGTTGACTTCGACCGGGGCGTGGATCAAATTCAACTGCGCCCACGCCAACTTCGGGTCCGTGTGAAGCGGGAGGTTTTCATCCGAAGTAAAGGGCAGGTCCTCGAGTTCAAACCCATAATCGCGCATGAGGAAAGAGGCTTGATACAGTCGATGTTCGCGCATGGGGTCCACGGCGGGTTTGTTTTCGAGCGGCGTATCTCGGATGGGGTGGAAGGCGGAGAAATACGCGCGTTTGAGGTGGACGTTCTTCATTAGCCATTGAGTGGTATTGAGCAATTCGAGGTCGCTTTCATCGGAGCCGCCAGCGACGAATTGCGTCACAGTAGATGGATACTTGCCTTTCCAAAATTTA
>CAZYLM010000001.1:6599-44399 GCA_964648645.1 uncultured Anaerolinea sp. | reverse complement strand
GTCCAGTACATCATCGATGGCAAGCAGTCCATGACCGTCTTCAAGGATGTTCGCACCCTCGTCGACGATGCGATTGCAGCCGCCAAGACCTTCCTCGAAGGCGGTACACCTGAGGCAACCAACAGCTACAACAACGGCAAGGTGGATGTTCCCGCGAACCCGACCGTCGTAATCACTGTGGATCAGGAGAACGTTCAGTCCGCATTGATCGACTCCGGCTATTACTCCGCCAGTGATTTCACCGGCCTCGGCGAATCTGCCGCCCCTGCGACAGTTGCTGGACAGGTGGAAGTCTTTTCCTGGTGGACAGGCGGCGGTGAAGCTGCCGGCCTCGAAGCCATGATCGGCGTTTTCGGCAAAGCGTATCCCGATGTTGAGTTCATCAACGCCGCGGTCGCTGGTGGCGCTGGTACCAATGCCCGCGCAGTCCTGGCGACCCGCCTCCAGGCTGGCGATCCGCCCGATAGCTGGCAGGGTCACGCTGGTCAGGAATTGATCGGTACCTACGTGGCCGGCAAGCAGATCGAACCTCTGAATGATCTGTATGATGAAGAAGGCTGGCTCGCCGTCATGCCTGAAACCCTTATCCCGTTGATCTCGCAGGATGGCAACATCTACTCCGTGCCGGTTAACATTCACCGCGCAAACGTCCTGTGGTACAACCCGGCTGTGCTCGAAGCCAATGGCGTGGAAGTTCCCACTACCATGGATGAATGGTTTGCCGCCATGGATACTCTTAAGGCTGCCGGCGTCCAACCCCTCGCCCTCGGCGAACAGTGGACCAAGATGCACCTGATGGAAACTGTCCTGCTCGGCACGCTTGGACCTGATGCCTACAACGGCCTCTGGGATGGCACCACCGACTGGGGCAGCGCCGAAGTCAAGACCGCTTTGGATAATTACGCCAAGGTGTTGACCTACGCCAACGCCGACTCCGCCTCGCTTTCATGGCAGGATGCCGCCCAACTCGTCGTCAACGGCGATGCAGCGTTCAACGTCATGGGTGACTGGGCTGAAGGCTACTTCCGCGAACTTGGCAAGACCCCCAACACCGATTACGGTTGGGCTCCTGTCCCCGGTTCCGTCGGCGTCTTCCAATTCCTCTCCGACTCCTTCGTTCTCGCTGTCGGCGCTCCCGATCCTGAGGGCGCAGTGGCCTGGCTGAAAATTGCCGGCTCAAAGGAAGGTCAGGAAGCGTTCAACCCCGTTAAGGGCTCCATCTGTGCCCGCACTGACTGCGATCCTTCCCTCTTCGGTGAATACCTGCAGTCGGCCATGGATGACTGGGCTTCCAATACTGTCGTCGGTTCGCTCACACACGGTGTGGTCGCCAATGATTCCTGGAAGACCGAAATCGACACTGCTCTCGGTTTGTTCCTCGCCGATAACAATGTTGAAGGCTTCCAAACCGCGCTTGTAGCAGCTTGCGCAAGCTCCGGTCCCTGCAAGTAAGACTTGGTGTTAAAATGGTTGGGGCTCTGTACAGAGCCCCAACCATTTATATAATCCGAGGAATTCCATGCTAAGAGACAAAGACAGGTTCCTGAATATCCTCCTTGTTTCACCTTCTATTCTGGCGGTCTTCATTTTTGTTTATGTATTCATCGGGTGGTCTGTCCGAGTCTCTTTAAGCAAATGGAAGGGGTTAAATGCCGATTACACATGGAACGGCATCAATAACTATCTTGAACTATTCAAAGATCCCCGCTTTCATGTCGATATTCGTAATACCCTGATATTTACAGGTGTATTTGTGGTAGGCAGTATCGTGCTGGGTTTCCTGCTGGCAGTGATGCTCGACCAGGGATTGAAGGGGGAGGGTTTTTTCCGCAGCTTGTTTCTCTTTCCCATGGCAATTTCCTATATTGTGACCGGAGTTGTCTGGCGCTGGCTGATGAACCCCGCCATGACCGGTTCACGGGTGACCGGGTTCAACATCCTATTCCAAAACCTTGGGCTTGATAATCTAATGAACACCTGGTACACCACGCCAACCTGGGGAATGGCGGCCATTGCCCTGGCGGCAATATGGCAAATGTCCGGTTATACGATGGCATTGTATCTTGCCGGTTTACGGTCCATTCCGGGCGAATTACGGGAGGCAGCACAGATAGACGGCGCGAACGAGTTCCAAGTCTATCGTTACATCATGATGCCACTACTTGCACCAGTGACCCTTTCCGCACTGATCATCCTTGGACATATGTCACTCAAGGTATTTGATCTGATTGTCGCCATAGCGGGTAAGCAACTTCCTCTCGACGTCCCTGCCATCTATATGTGGCAGATCACCTTTGACGGATTGTTCTATGGAAAAGGCGCCGCCATCGGCATTATCCTACTGATAAGCGTTGCTGTTCTTATCATCCCGTACATCCGCTATACACTCAGAACGGAAACACAACAATGAACACGAACCTCCGCACTGGGAAGTATTGGCTGTATATTCCACTCGTCTTCATGGCGGTGTTTTATCTCCTACCCATGTACGTCATGCTGACAACAGGTTTCAAGAGTTTTGCAGAGATCGACTTGAAGAACATGTGGCTTCTGCCGAAGACCCTGGCATTCGACAACTACATTGAGGCGTGGACAAAGCTCTCCCCGGCTTTGAAGAACAGTTTCTTGATGGTCATCCCGGCGACACTGCTCTCATCCGCCCTCGGTTCCCTGAACGGGTTTGTGCTTGCCAAGTGGAAATTCCGCGGCGCAGATATTATTTTCCCCTTCATCCTCTTTGGCATGTTCATTCCATATCAAAGCATCATGATCCCGCTCGTTCAGTTCATGAATACCATTGGGCTGAACGGTCTCCCGGGACTGGCGCTCGCCCACATTATTTACGGCATTCCCATCACCACCCTCACTTTCCGAAACTATTATGCCAGCCTGCCGCAGGAATTGCTTGAAGCAGCGAAGATCGACGGTGCAGATATGCTCGGCATCTATCGTTATATCCTTTTGCCCATCTCGATCCCCAGTTTTGTTGTGGTGCTCATTTGGCAGTTCACATCAGCCTGGAACGATTTCCTTTTTGCGGTGATCCTGACCGGCAATGAACAGTGGCCTATTACCGTGGCTCTCAACAACATGGCAGGCAGTCAGATCATCCAATGGAATGTTCAAATGGCTGGTTCCCTGTTGGCGGCACTGCCTACACTATTGGTATACATGTTCCTTGGGCGTTTCTTCCTGCGCGGCTTGCTGGCAGGTTCCCTCAAAGGCTAGAAATTCTTTTACTTCGGAGCATCCATGCAACCTCCAATATTGGAAATGAGGAATATTACAAAGGAATTTCCCGGAGTTAAGGCGCTGGATCAGGTAAGTTTTACAGTGGCGCAAGGCGAGATCCACTGTCTGGTCGGTGAAAACGGCGCAGGGAAATCGACCTTGATGAAAGTACTGAGTGGAGTTTATCCCTTCGGCAACTATTCAGGAGATATTCTATTCAGCGGTGAAGTCCAACAATTCCGCCACATCAGCGACAGTGAAAAGGCCGGAATCGCCATCATTTATCAGGAGTTGGCGCTTGTCCCGGAAATGGCCGTCTACGAGAATATCTTCCTCGGTCACGAGATAAAGACCGGGGCTGGAATTGTCGATTGGAACGAGACCATCAAACAAGCCGGGGTCATGCTCCAAAAAGTGAAGTTGGATATCAATCCAGCAACAAAGGTCAAAGACCTGGGGATCGGTACGCAACAGCTCGTTGAGATTGCCAAAGCATTAAGCAAGGATGTAAAACTGCTGATCCTGGATGAGCCGACTTCATCCTTGAACGAAAAGGACAGCGAAAACCTGCTTCAGCTCCTGCGCGATCTGAAAGACAACGGCGTAACCTGTATTATGATCAGCCACAAACTGAAAGAGGTCATCTCCATCGCAGACACGATCACGGTTTTAAGAGACGGAAAAACGATCTGCACGCTGAGTGCGCAGGCTGGAGAAATCTCAGAAGGTGTTCTTATCAAGAACATGGTTGGACGCGAGATTAACAATATCTACCCTCCAAAAACCCATGTGCCTTCAAAGGAGATCGTCCTGGAGGTCAAGAATTGGAATGCCAGAAATCCCGTTCTTGGAAGGGATATTCTGAAAGATGTAAACCTTAAAGTGCATCGGGGAGAGATCGTTGGTCTAGCCGGGCTGATCGGCTCGGGACGGACGGAATTTGCACTCAGCATCTTCGG
Source organism: uncultured Anaerolinea sp. (assembly GCA_964648645.1). Taxonomy (GTDB): domain Bacteria; phylum Chloroflexota; class Anaerolineae; order Anaerolineales; family Villigracilaceae; genus Villigracilis. Next base: position 40,209 of record CAZYLM010000001.1, on the reverse strand, counting down.
GAACCCGGCTAAATACCAGGTAAACGGCGAACTATACATACAAGGCGAACAACGCAGCTTCAGTAACCCTGCTGAAGCGATCCGCTCCGGTTTGTCTTACGTCTCGGAAGACCGCAAGGGCAATGGTTTGATCCTCATCCAGGATGTAAAACAGAATATCACCCTCGCCAATTTACAGGAACTAACCGCGCGCCTGGTCGTGGACAGCAACGCGGAAATTCAGGTTGCCAATAAATACAAAAAAGACCTGAACATCAAAACCCCCACCGTCGAACAGAAGGTATCCAACCTGAGCGGCGGCAACCAGCAGAAAGTTTGCCTCGGCAAATGGTTATTCGTAAAGCCGAGCATCCTGATCCTCGATGAACCCACACGGGGTATTGACGTCGGAGCAAAGTACGAGATCTACACCATCATGCGAGACCTTGTCCATCAAGGCGTCAGCATCATCATGATCTCCTCCGAACTCCCCGAAGTGCTTGGCATGAGCGACAGGATTTATATCGTAGCCTCCGGCAAGATCGCAGGCGAACTTTATGCCCAGGAAGCCACCCAGGAAAAGATCATGCATCTGGCGACGAACTAGGAGAACATTCCATGAGTTTTTTCGGAACCGTACGCAAACTTCTTCAGCAGAATATCCGCGAATATGGCATGTACATCGCCTTATTCGTCATCATGCTGATCTTTACATTCACCACCGAGGGAACATTTCTTTCATCGAGGAATATAGTCAACCTTGTCAATCAGACAGGCTATATCGCCGTACTTGCCATTGGCATGACTCTGGTCATTATTATCCGCCAGATCGATCTTTCGGTCGGCTTCCTCGCCGGTTTTCTCGGCGCGATCGCTGCCATCGCAATGGCCGACCCGAAAGTAGTCGCCGCCGGAATGAGCCTGCCGCTGTTTATTGTCATTCCCATGACCCTGGGGCTGGGAGTTTTCGCAGGTCTGATCACTGCATTCCTTGTTGCCCAAATGAAGATCCCCTCCTTCGTCGCTTCTCTAACCGGCTGGTTGATCTATCGCGGTGCGATCCTGGTCGTCACGGAGAGCACTGGAACGATCATCATTGCAAATGAAGCATTCAACGCCATCGGTAATGGTTTTATCCCGGATATTCCAGAGGCGGGCATTCTCCCCGGTGTGCATAAACTTACCCTGCTTCTCGGCCTGCTCGCCATTGCAGCACTGATCTACAGTGAGATCAATGAGCGCAGAAAGAAACAATCCTACAATTTTGAGACCCTCCCCCTCGAGGTTTTCATTCTAAAGCTCATCTTTATTTCCGGCATAATTGGAGCGATCACCTGGATCCTCGCAGGGTATCAAGGTCTATCCTGGACAGCGGTGGTTGTCCTGGTCGTCACGCTTATCTACCATTTCGTCATGTCGCAAACCGTCCTGGGCAGGCATATCTACGCCGTAGGCGGCAACCCCGATGCGGCTGAGCTGAGCGGCATCAGCGTAAAACGAGTAATCTACATCGTCTTTGGCTCGATGGGAATGCTCTCGGCTCTATCTGGAATTTTATTCGCCTCCCGCCTCCAATCCGCCACCACCACCGCTGGGAATCTCTTCGAACTCGACGCCATTGCAGCCGCCTATGTTGGCGGTGTGTCTGCCGCGGGTGGTGTCGGTAAAGTGCTTGGCTCCATCATCGGAGCGCTCGTTATGACATCCCTTACAAGCGGCATGAACTTGATGGGGATCGGTATCTCGTACCAATACATGGTCCGCGGCGCAGTACTTGCCGCAGCCGTCATCTTTGACGTTGCCACACGAAACACCGGAAAATAATCTTCCTCAATCAACCTATAAGACGGGACAGGGTTTGTTCGCCAAGCCCTGTCCTTGTTCATTTTATCGGCTCGAACGCACACACAGATTTTCCGGACGATTTGATCTACCAGGTTCAAGGACATCATGGATCGAAACTCAACGAGGACTCAGGTAATTCTCGCAACTGCGGTTTGCTTTTTTGCATTTTTTCTTTTCGGGATCACCGACAACCTGAAAGGTCCCACCCTTCCCGCAATGCTTGCGGAATTGAATATCGACTACGGCACGGGCGGAAATATCCTCTTCGGAGAATATGTAGGGTTCCTGGTCGCCACCCTCATCACCGGGCTTCTTGCTGACCGGTACGGGCTCAAACCCATCATCCTCCTTGCAGGGGTTTTATTGGCAATCGGAATTGCCGGTTACAGTTCTTTCAGCATACCCTGGTTGATGGCAACATCCTTATTCATCGCAGGGCTTGGGTTTGGCGCCTTCGAACTCGGACCAAATGCTGTGATCGTCAACCTCTACCATGAACAAAAAGGATTGTATCTAAACTTAATGGCAGTCATGCATGGACTTGGCTCGATGCTCGCGCCTTTGATCACGAGTTTCCTTTTCGGTCTTGGTTCAAGCTGGCGGGGCGTCTTCCGCTGGGACCTGCTCATCATTCTCATCTTCATTCTTTTCAGCTTGCTTCCAAAATTTCCAAAAGCTGAAGATAAAACCTCCATCGACTTTCGCTCGATTCCCCGTATCGCTTTTACACCTCGAACACTCTCCTATTACGCAGCCATGATGTTTTATGTAGCCTCCGAGATCGGTCTGGCATCCTGGATGGTCGTCTATCTTCAAGATGTCCGCGCCATCAATCAAAACACCGGCAACACGTATCTTGCGCTTTTCTTTGGAATGATCATGCTGGGTCGTTTTCTTGGCAGCTTCATCGTCAAAAGGCTTGGTTATCTTCGCGCCACACTGATGACCTCCCTGGCTGCTGCCGTTTCTTTTTCCATAGGCATCTTCACACCGCTCACTATTTTCATTCCGCTAACCGGGTTCTTTTATTCGATCGTCTTCCCCACACTCACCGCATCGATCTCCGACGAAAACCATGAAAACACGAACACAATCCTCGGGGTGTTGTTCACTTTTTCAGGAATTGGAGGCGTGTTAGGTCCCTGGTTGGCAGGCTGGGTCGGAGATTTTTTCGGGCTTCAAACCGGTGTAACCGTCATCCTAGGACTTTCGATCCTGACTTTTATTTTTATCCTCCAATTAAACCAAAGGAATGAAAATGGAAAAAGTTCTTAACTGGGGATTGCTTTCGACGGCGCGTATCAACCGGGCATTGATCAAACCTTTACGCGCTTCAAAACGGACCCGGCTATTGGGAGTCGCCTCGCGGAGCCTTTCCTCCGCCGAAGCTTACGCTCGCGAGTGGAGCATCCCGCGTGCCTACGAAACCTACGACGCTTTATTGAACGACCCGGAGATCGATGTGGTCTACAACCCGCTGCCTAATCACCTCCATGCCGAGTGGACGATCAAAGCCATGCAGGCGGGCAAACATGTCCTATGCGAAAAACCGCTTGCGCTTACGCTCGCAGAAGTGGATGCGATCATCACTGCTTCGAAGGAAACCGGAAAGTTCGTTGCAGAAGCTTTCATGTATCGCCATCATGCTCAGACGGTACGCGTCAAGGAGATTGTGGACGGAGGCGGGATTGGGAAAATCCAGCTCATTAAAGGAGCATTCACCTTTACTCTCAAGCGCGAAAGTGATGTCCGCCTTGTTAAGGAGTATGGCGGTGGTTGCCTTTGGGATGTAGGCTGCTATCCAGTCTCTTATGCGCGGACCATTGTAGGGGCGAAACCGGTTGAAGTTTTTGGTTGGCAGGTCATGGGTCCGGGAGGATGTGACGAATCCTTTTACGGTCAGGTGCGGTTCGAAAACGGGACCTGCTTGCAATTCGATTCTGGATTTCAGTCTCCAACCCGTTCATTTATCGAGATTGTGGGTACAGAGGGAACGATCCATATCCCAAATCCGTTCAAACCAGGTTCAAAAGAAGAAATCAGCATCAGACGCGAAGGCAGGAAATGGGAAGAAAGAGTAAAGATCAAAGGGCAAGAGTTGTATCTCGGTGAAGTTGAAGATATGTGCAATGCCGTGCAGCATGGCACACCCCTGCGAATTTCATTGGAAGACAGCCGTGAGAATACAGCCACTCTTTTGGCATTGCTCGATTCGGCAAACACGAACCGGACAAATTCCGTCCCATGATTTATAATATAGGCACGATACACTAAAGACTGGAGGCAATACCATGGCAAGTGTTACATACAAGAATGTAATCAAAAGTTTTGGTGACGTCAGCGTCATCAAGAACCTCGACTTCAAGGTCGAGGACAAGGAATTCCTCGTGCTTGTCGGTCCCTCAGGATGCGGCAAGACGACCGCCTTGCGCATGCTGGCAGGGTTGGAAGAGATCACTTCGGGGGATATCCAGATCGGCGATCGCGTGGTGAACGATGTCGCGCCGAAGGACCGCGACATTGCCATGGTGTTCCAATCCTACGCGTTATACCCACATATGTCGGTATACGACAACATGGCGTTCGGTTTGAAATTACGCAAGACCCCCAAGGAAGAGATCAAAAGACGCGTAAATGAAGCGGCGGAGATCCTCGATATCACACACCTGCTCGACCGTAAACCCCGCCAGCTATCCGGCGGTCAACGTCAGCGCGTGGCAGTGGGACGTGCCATCGTGCGTGAACCGAAGGTCTTCCTTTTCGATGAGCCGCTGTCCAACCTTGATGCAAAGCTTCGCGTTCAAATGCGCGCCGAGATCAGCAAGCTGCACCAGCGTTTGCAGACGACCTTTATCTACGTTACCCACGACCAGACCGAAGCCATGACCATGGCTAGCCGCATCGCGGTAATCAACAAAGGCATCCTACAGCAATTGGATACTCCGCAGGTCCTTTACGATCATCCTGCCAATCTGTTCGTTGCGGGTTTCATCGGTTCTCCTTCCATGAACTTCTTCTCGGGGAAGATCTCCGTCAACGGAGGCAAGGTATCTGTGGATATGGATACATTCAAGGTCCAGGTCCCAGATGCGCTTGCTGCTCCATATAAGAACATGGACGGCAAACAGGTCACCTTCGGCATCCGCCCAGAGAATATTCACGATCCCGATTTCGCCCCGCCCAACATTCATGGAGAAAAAGTCACTGCCAAAGTGGATGTCACCGAGTTGATGGGCAACGAAACATTCCTTTACCTCGTCACTGGCAAAAATATCTTCATCGCCCGCGTGGACCCACGCTCGCACAAACGCGTAGGCGACGAAGTGCAGGTGATCTTCGATATGGATAAATTCCACATTTTCGATGTGGAGACAGAGGAAGCCATTCGGTGATCTAGGTACGATTCGAACAAAAAGCCCGTATTTCAGAATCCATGGATTCGTACGGGCTTTTTGTTTTTTCGCCATTCTTTTCTAGAAACAGGAATTCAATGAAAACTCCAGCTTGGGTAAAAGATGCTGTCTTTTACCAGATCTTTCCCGATCGTTTTTCAAAAAGCGATCGTCTGCCTGATATCGGTTTCGAAGCGTGGGACAGCCCGCCCACTCACCACGGATTCAAAGGCGGCGACCTTTATGGCGTAACCGAGAAACTCGATTACCTGCAAGACCTCGGGATCAACGCCATCTATTTGAATCCGGTTTTTTCGTCGGCGTCAAATCATCGTTATCACACTTTCGATTACTACAACGTCGACCCGCTGCTCGGCGGTAACGACGCATTGAAGAAATTACTAAATGCAGCTCACAAACGCGACATCCGCGTGATATTGGACGGTGTATTCAATCACGCCTCGCGCGGCTTCTGGCAATTCCATCACGTCCTGGAAACCGGGAGCGCCTCACCGTATAAAGATTGGTTCCATTTTGACAGTGAACGTCTTAACGGGCATAAGCATTGGGGCGCTTACCCGTCACCGCATGAACAGAAACTTTTGAGCCAGGAAGACAGTCTGACCGCCATTGGCTACCGCGCCTGGTGGAACCTGCCCGCCCTGCCAAAATTTAACACCAATACGCCTGCTGTACGCGAATTCCTCTTCGATGTGGGCGAATACTGGGTCAAATTCGGCATCGATGGTTGGCGATTGGATGTACCCGGCGAGATCGACGACGATGAGTTCTGGCGTGAATTCCGCCGCCGCGTACGAGCCGTCAACCCGGAGGCGTATATTGTCGGCGAGGTCTGGCACGAAGCCCAACGCTGGCTGCAAGGCGACCAGTTCGATGCAGTGATGAATTACCTCTTTACGGCAGCGTCGCTTAATTTCTTTGCCGGTGCGCACTTGAACTTCGATGTGATCCAACACGCAGGCGGAATCAAAGACCGCGTCCACAGAATGCATGCGCACGCATTTGCCAATGAGGTTGAGCGCATACTGCATCTCTATCCGCAAGACATCACCTTTGCACAACTCAACTTATTGGACAGTCACGACATGCCACGCTTCCTTTCCTGTGCCAGTGGCGACAAAGACTCGCTGAAATTGGCGTGGTTATTCCTCTTCACCATGCCCGGCGCACCCTGCATCTACTATGGCGATGAGGTCGGCGTAGATGGCGGTCACGACCCCGATTGCCGGAAAGCATTTCCTTGGGAAGAAGAACGCTGGGATAAAGAACTGCTCGCATACGCCAAAGATTGCATTGCCCTGCGCAATGGACAAAAAGCCCTCCGCCGCGGGGAATATAAACGCATCTATGCCGAAGACGATATGATGGTATTCGCCCGCACATTCAAAGACGATACTGTCGTAACTGCTTTCAATGCCTCAACCGCCCCAAAATCGTTCGAATACGATCTTGGCAAAACCCCAAAGATCGTATTTGGCAAACCGGAGGTCTCTGGCAGCCATATTACTGTACCGCCACGCAGCGGGATTGTACTGAAATAATTCCGACAGCCAGGTTTCAGCCTGGCTTTTCTTTCGTCCTTTTAATTAATTCTGCATAACAAAATCCTGAAATTACGACCTCAAACTTGAGACCTATTTCCAAAATATCCAAATATATGCAATAATTGGTCGCATACTTTAATAAGGCTGAGAGGTGTAATGGACCAATCCAAAGAAATGCGGCGTGCCCGCTCCGCGTACGACTGGCTCAAAATTTCACCGATTGTCACAGTCGGAACTTTGTTCTTCATAGCCAGTCTGAATATTGGCGACTCCCTTTGCGGTAGCAGTATCATTTACTGCGGGTATTCGGACATAACCTATCTCAACTTTCTGATCGGCGTGGTTGTCTCCGCGCTTTGGCATCTCGTTCTTCTGTATTATGCAATTGACAAAGAAAGTGGGTTGGTGCGCGAACATGGGCGCAAAGCACTCATACAAGCGGGGATTCGTACTGGAGTGGCGGTCTTCTGTGTCGTGCTGGATTGGTCGTTAGATGCAGGCGGTGGGTTCGCCTGTTTTGCCGTCGTAGTCCTACTGATGATTTGGGCGATCAACGCCAGACGATCCAAACGCTGGGTTGAAGGGGACTCTCCTCCCGCCCCAGAAGAGTCTGATCTTCTTGCGATCACGCAACCCAAACCTCTTGTTCAACCAACGCCAGAAATGCTCGCCCAAGTTCTCGCTGACCTTGACAGTGAAGACGATGTGGTTGTTCTTGCAGCAATAGACGGGCTGGAAAACTTCACGATAAGCAATGAATCTATTCTAAATCGTCTCGAGCAACTCGCCGACGAAGACGAGAATATTGACATCCGAATGGATGCGCGTGGTGCTTTCAACCGATTGAAAAACCCTGAAGCCACATCCCTTGAGGGAATCATGCCTGAAAATGAAAACCGCAAGCCCGAAGAGATTCTGAACGAACTCCACCAAAACCTGCAAAGCGATGAAGATGTTATCGTGCTTCAAGCCATCGCGCAGTTGGCACTCCTGAGCTTCAGCAGTGTTGTCATCCGTCGCAGGTTGGAAAAGCTCGCCGTAAGCAGCGCCAACCCCAAAGTCCGCGCAGAGGCGCTGACTGCGCTCAGCCTGCCAACTAACCGTGCTGTCCAACAACGATCCGCGCTTAGAAAATTGGATCGTGGCGTCCGCTACACGCTTCTTCAAGAGATCGAGGATTGGAAAAAGTCCGAATTACTGGATAAACAAAGCGCGGAGGTGATCCGTCGCCGGTATGATTTTGACTTCGCCCAAGCTTCGCATCAACCTCAACCCGCACCTGCTGCACCCGCCCAGGCTGACCTGGCACCGCGTCTCTCCCCGGCTACGGCAACAGTTGCAACGTCCATGCCTGAGCCGCGCCTGTCCCTCCTGCAAACGCTGACCAGTGAAGCCAGCATCAAAATATATCTTTATCTCGGTGCGTTCTTCGTCATCGCTGCCGCCGCCATTTTGGGAGCGGTCGTCCCTGAGTTGCGATTACCCATCCTCATCGTCGGCACTCTTATTTTCGGCGGGCTTTCGATCGCGGTCAAGAAAAGGCTGCCCCAGCCAAGTTTTGCGCTCTTTATTGTTTTCTCATTCCTGCTGCCCATCACTGCCAATAGCATAGAAGAAACATTGATCGTCGCTTTTGGATTCACGCAGTTTTTCTCGAATGCATATTGGTCCGCGATCTTCATTCTCATGACCCTGATTTGGGTTGGCAGCACCTGGTTGTATGAGTCACGCCTGTTCTCGATCGCTGCCCTTGGATCATTGATCCTTGCATTCCTGCGGATCGGCGATTTTCTCGACGCCGACCCTGCCTTGTTTACACTGTTATTCGGTCTGGTAGCGCTGTTCGGTCTGGCTGGGACCTGGCTCTTGAAAAAATGGCGCGATGATAAATTTGCATTACTACTCTTTATCGCCACACAGTTACTGCAAATTGCGATCCTTTTTGCCTCCCTCAGCACATTTGGCGTGCAAACCTTCAACCAGAAAGCAGACAACTTGTGGAATTTGGCAGGCTTCGCCACCTGGGGACTGGCTACTATCTTTTACATCCTCTCCGACTGGTTGTTTGTATTCCCCGCCTTTGCGTGGCTCGCCGCAGGGGCGCTCGTTCCCATGTCATGGTTCTTCGCATCGGCTTTCGAAATGAAAAGCCTCAGCAGCTCGATCACCATGTTCGTGTGGGGGATATTGCTTGCCGGAACAAGTGAAATTCTTCGACGTTTTGAATTTTCGAAGAAATATGGTTTACCCACTTTGATCGCCGCCCTTCCCAGCCTTGCACTCGCAGTCGGGCTTGGTTTTGCCCACAAGATGTGGTTGGGGTTGGTGATAGCTTTGGGTTCGTCCCTCGTCCTTGCCCTTCTGCACATTTTTCAAACCCGCTGGTGGTTGTGGTCTTTCGCCTTGCTTAATTTCATCATCGCTTACTTCGCTTTCTTCCAACTTGAAGCCATCCAAAAGATGGATATTTTCTTCGGTTACCTGTTGACTTTCATCATCTTTCTCTTCCTAACACCTGACTTAGTGCTTAAGAAAGAATGGAACGCCAACCTTCAATGGCGCCTACCCTTACGAATCCTTGGTGCAGCATTCCTCTTTGGAACAAGTATTTACCTTATCGCGCAACAAAAGGAGACCCGGCACGTAGCGATCAATTTTGCTGTTCTGGCTATCTTCTTCGCGGCATTCGCGCTTACATATCGTAACGCGATTCTCGGCTACCTGCCCGCTGCTTATCTCGCCCTATCCGCCGCTTTTACACTAAACGCCTTGAAAGTTGACCTGTGGCTGCCAGCGCTGACCGGCCTAGCCGTTCTTTACTATTTATTTGGGGTCGTCACTCGTAAAAACGAATCCTGGGGGGGTATGTTGCGGATCAGCGGGCTGACGCTTGGCGTGGCTCTTTCGGTTGCGGCGTTATTCTCTACAAAAGAAGCTGGCGGCTGGTACGTTTTACTCTTTGGAGCCCTCTTCATCGCAGAGATGTACCTGCGTAGGAATGGGTGGTTCGAAGTCAGTTCACCTATACTCTTCACCATCGGCACATTCCTCATCCTGCGTGACTTCGATGTGGATCAAATACCCTATCATCTGCTCGCTTACAGCCTGATCTGGATTCTCACAGATCTGCTCGCGCACTTGACCTTCTTCTCCATCCCGCGTCCGTTGAGTGTCATTACCCGTATCGTTGGCGGGGCGCTTACCCTAATAAATTTTGGATTCCTATTCGCCGAAAGCGGGGCGAATATTCCTAGCCTTTGCTTCGGCATTTACACGCTTCTCTTCCTGATTGTGAGCCTGCTTTACCGCAAACCGGTCTTGCTCTACGCCTTTACCCTGACCCTGCCATTCTTTGCCACCTTCCTCTTCCGCACTTTCGAAGTGACGCAATGGATTCACCCCGTTATTGTGGTGGCATTGTTGTATTACGCTGCAGGGACCTCCCTGCGTGCCACAAATCGCGCCCAAGGCTGGAGCCAGTCTTTGCTATATAGCGGTCTCGGCGCAGGTGTCATCGTCTCTTCTGGCGCGCTAGTTCTCGGCGGGTTAGATGCATCCATTCCCGTTGCCATCGCGGCTACACTCTGGGCGTTCGAAGCTTTCACCAAACGCAATGTCTGGCTGGCGTTCCCATCCAACGTGTTATATCTGCTCGCCTATTTCATTATCCTTTTCGAAATGCAAGTGGAAGAGCCGCAATTCTTCTCCATTGGTACAGCGCTCTTCGGGCTGATACAGCATTACCTGCTAACCCGCGCAGAAAGCAAGACTGGCACTTTCATCATGGGCATGTTCTCGCAATTCGTACTGCTGGGGACCACTTATGTTGAAATGGTCAATAGAGATCAACTTGGATATTTCTTCCTGCTCTTCGCGCAATCGCTGGTAATTTTGGTATATGGGCTGGTCATCCGCTCGCGCAGCCTGACATTCTTCCCGATCGGTTTCGTAGCGCTGGGTGTGGTCACAGTTGTGTACAGCGCCCTGAAGGACCGCGCAGCCATTTTCGTTATCGGCTGCACTGGCATTCTTTTACTTATGCTCGGGGCGGGGGCCGTCTTACTACGTGAACGGATAGCTAAACTCAGCGATAAGCTAAGCGATTGGAAGGCATAGCATGACAACTCTTCCAGGTCTTCAGCTTCGTGTTGCCGTCACAACTCCGGATTATGAGCGATTGGTGAAATTCTATTGTCTCGGACTCGGTATCGAACCAGCCGCCGTCTGGAATAATGATGGCGGCAAAGCCCTGATGCTTGATCTGGGAAATGCGACGTTGGAAATTTTCGATGAACGCCAAGCCGAGGTGATCGATGAACTCGAAGCGGGGAAACGCATCAGCGGACAAATCCGTTTTGCCCTTCAAGTGCCTGACCTGAAAGCTGCCATGGAACGCATGGTCGCCAACGGCGCGACCCTCGTCCATGAGCCAGTAATGACTCCCTGGGGCGATTACAACGTCCGCTTACAAGACCCGGACGGAATGCAGATCACCTTATTTCAGGCGCAGATAGACACTTAATTTCCCCAAACTGCCTTGACCAACTCTGGCAATATCTCGCCAGATCTTCCATGGAAAGCAAAATCGACTTTGGGAGTAAGCGGAGTGGGCTCAGCATTGATCTCAACAACAACTGCGCCCTTATTTCGCGCCGCATGAGCAAGAGATGCGGCTGGCTGCACCACCCCAGATGTACCAATGGAAAAGAAAACCTGACAGGAGCGTGCAGCTTCAACAGCCGTCTCCAACTCCGCCCGCGGAAGGGTTTCACCAAACCAGACAACATCCGGTCGCAGCATTCCGCCACAGGAGGCGCACGCCGGGACTGCTTCGGTATCGTCACCCCAGACTTCGGTAAACCTCGCACATTCTGAACAACGAACACGCTGAATATTGCCATGTAGTTCCAACACGTTCTCGCTGCCAGCAAATCGATGCAGACCGTCCACGTTTTGTGTGATGAGGGTGAATTGTGAGATGCGATTTTCCATTTCCACCAGGGCATAGTGCCCGGGGTTGGGGCGCACACCTTTAATAGCTTCACGGCGCCAGGCATACCAATCCCAGACGAGTTTTGGGTCACGGGCAAAGGCTTCAGGCGAAGCAAGATCCTCGGGCTTGTATTGCGCCCATAACCCGGTCTGCGCATCGCGAAAGGTGCGAAGCCCGCTCTCTTGCGAGACACCAGCTCCTGTAAGTACGGCAATTCGCGAGGCAGATGTAAAAAAGTGAAGAAAATCCTTTGGGAAATCCATCAGGGTGTTGCAGTTATGGTGCCTGTGGCAGCCGGCGCTTCTGTGACAGGCGTCGCATTAGGGTTACACGCCAGCATCTTGAGTCTTTCCTTGAAAATGTCCGTGCGTCCCAATTCAGTTCCAGATTGAACCGTGGATACGACCTGGTATTCGATCCAGGCAGTTTCGAAGTAGGCGTCGTCCTTTATCTGGTCGGAAGACAGGTCGAAGATATATGTCCCTGCACCCAACGGGGTCATATCGTATTTCGTCCACTTGCCCAGGCGTTCAGCTTTCATGCTCTTAAAACGGGCAAATAACAGTACAAATGCGGTTGCGTTCGTATCAATCACCTGCGCTGTGATTCGAACCACGGATGGTTCGCATCCCTTTGACTTGAATATTTCAGTAAGAGAGATTGTGATCGATATAAAGCCATCGATCTTTACCGGAGGCGGGGCTGTATTGGAAGCAGTAAGAGTTACGGTTTTGAAGGCAGTGATTGTTGCTTCAGGTGTGCTGGATTGGTCTGGAGTAATCGTCGCAGTTTTCAGCCCGATCAATGTTGGGGTGGAGGTAAACGTCAGGGTTGGGGTGACAGGCGACGGCGTAGGAAGAGGCGAGGCAGTATCAGTCGGGGTGGGCTCTGGTGTCTGCGTCGGGGCTGAAACAAGAGGCTCAAACGCGCACGCAAGGCTGAAGAGCAAGGCTAAGAAAGCGATAGAAAGTTTTTTCATCAGGGCTTGGGGGTTTTGGTGGGTTTCGGGGTTTCTACGGGACAGCCAGTCAATGGTGTCAGGCATGGGCAGGGATACATATCGAAGGCTTTTTCATACACACGGGTCCGCCCGATCTCTTCACCCTCGATGTTTGTGGCGACAAGCTGGAAGTATACCCATGACCGCAGATAATGATCGTGTCCCTTGATCTTACTGCCTATGAGGTTATAGGTGAATTCTCCCTGACCACGGTTCAACATGACCTCGCCACTCGTCCAGGGAGTGTAATCTTCTTCCTGGATATCTTTGACCCGCACGAAAATGATAACACTGAACACTTCTTCAGGGTCATCGACCACCGCTCTAATCGATACCTTATTCGGCTCACAGCCTCCCCAGTAGATCTTGATGGGCGCATATTCGACCGTAAGAAACCCAGGTCCGGGAGCAGCCATGGTAGAACTTGCGACTGGCGTGATCGTATTGCCATCGACCAGTATCTGCGGCAGGTCGAAGGGGGTGAAAGTCGGTTGGTTTGGGTCCCAGGTTGGGATGCGCACAATGGTTGCAGAGGGGGTCGGTTTCGATGTCTTGGTGCTGGTGGGGGTGTCCACCGGGGTGAATGTTGCCGGAAGCGTAGATGTCGAGATCGGTGTACTTGTTGAAGGGCTCAGATCAGCCATGGAACAGGCTGCAAGCAGGATCGACAGAATGAGAATAGTCGGCCGTCGCCAGATCAATGAATTCATCCCGCTATAATACTATGAAATTTCAGTCTGCTCATAATTCACCCGCCTTCTTTTTATTTTCTTGAAATATCCCTGGCAGGGAGAGCGGTATAATACAAACATGAATCGAAAATTTATCATATTGCTTTTTGGCATATTTTTGACATCCTGTGACATTTGGGGCATTACTCCGCAACCATTTCCCATTTTATCTCCACCGCCCACGGGTACTCCGCTCATTTTCACAGCAACTCCTCTCATCCTCCCTCCGCCTACCCTGAACGTCACGGTCACACCCGTTGTGACTTCGTCGAATCCCATCTTCCCGACAAATACAGAAACCGCATCCGCTACACTTTTACCTGCAGCAATCACACCGCTTTCCACAGATACACTGGTACCTTTTCAGTCAGTTGCAGTCGAGATCCTTGGGTGCAATACAAGTATCGACATATTAAACGGCATGGGCGAAGTGACGAACGCATATGTAACCGTCAAGAACACCGGGAATGTCGATCTACCCAATGTCTGTGGTCTCCTGCGAGCCAATGATGAAGGACGGGAACACCCTGACAAAAAATCCTGCATTGCAAACCTCCCTATACAAAACCAGGTGACGTTGAAGTTGACCGTTGATTCAACTTACAAAGAAAATACGGTCATCCAGGTGGACGCCCTTTCAAACGATGTTGTCCTGCTTCGCATCGACAAGCAGTCGTGTCGTGATATTCAACTCATCGGTGGGATCCCGGCAGACGTTGGAGTAGTCAAGCCGATCCAACCCTGATAATAAGTATAAAAAATCCGCGGCAGGCCTGCCGCGGATTTTTTATACTTATTCGTCCTTCGCAAACCGGTTTCGCATGGTCCGGACCTTCGATTGTAGATCCTGGAAGAATTCCGTCTCAACGATCTCACTCACCTGCTTGTTCAGCTTCGAACGGTCGACCATGATCTCCAATTGCTGAACCCGTGCCCGCAGGTTTTGCTCACGTTGTGCAACCCTATCCACCATAACTTTGAATACATCTGTAAGGGTGTCGATCTCATCCCGAAAATTATCGGTGTTTCCTGTTCGTATTTCCTGCCCGTAATCACCTTCACCGATCTTCTTCGCAGCTCCAGCCAGCCCGATAATCGGCCGTGTCAAAAAGCCGGAAAGCCAGTACACCAACAAGAAAATGGCAACATAACTTGCAATAAACGCAAATGCACCATTTCGAAGGATCTCGTTCTTAACTTGATCCACATAGGATGCTTCAATATCCACACCGATGGCGCCAATGACCACTCCATTGTCATCGATGATCGGTTCATAAGTGGTGATCCATGTCCCAAAGTCATCTTTGTAGGGTTCCCAGGCATCGACTTGCTCGCTCAAGCCGCGGTAAATATTGGATGTCTTAGAAGTATATCTCTGGCAGAAACGGAAGCCGCCGCGTGGGTTGCGGAAATAGCCAGTACTGCCAATGGCAATGATCTCGCCTTCATCAGGACCCTTAATGTATGTGTACATACGCGTCTGCGGCTCGATCTGCTGGACATCATACAGCCAGTTTTCGTGGGCGATGTAGAGAGGATTATCCTCAGGGTAATAGCCGTTCTCTTCTTTCGGAGTATCTGCAGTCGGCTTTTTGGGCGGGCACATTGGGTTGTCCGTGCTTTCCTCGGCATACAATTGGACAAAACCATTCTTATCCATACCGTCAATCGCCCCATCAATGGTCTCGGTTAGATCATCGGTGATGGTCTTAAAGACCCGCTCCGTGGTAAATTGATAAAACCAATAATAACTTGCAACAAATACTGGCGTAAAAATCAAGATGAATCCCAGCCATATCTTCAAGCGCAGACTGAAAAATCTTCCGGCGGGTTTGATTGGGTCCGTATTTTGCTCACTCATAAGATTCACCTATTTCTTGATGGATTTGAGGATATCGATCACCATGGGATGCGCTTCAGGAAGTCCATAATGATCCACTAAAAATGCTAACACAAAATCTTCCAACATTAGTCGGGAATACTCTTCGATATGATTTGCAGGGTTTTTTAGGAACCCAAGGTGCATGGGCGAAAAGTGCACCAAGTCCAGTTCGTCCGCATGCGCCCTGCCAGTCACCTCAGGAGGGAAAATGGGCTCCATGTAACTTACCGGCAATTGTATCAGACCATTTCGCTCATAATGCTCCATCAGCCGACTAGGCTCCACCTCATTAACCATCCCCAAAACCGCAGGGTCGCCATACGCAATGGCATCACGCACGACCTGGGCAAGGCATTCATAAACCACAAACATGGAGAGACGTTTCCCACCCGCTTCTTCTCCCCGAAAGGCGGGATCCACTGCCAGTGCGTGAGCCAATCCACAATGGCGATGGCGGACATATCGAAAGGTTCTTAGCGCTGCCGGCTTGCCATCCACTTCAATCATCCAGTAATGGACAACATGACCCTCACGATGCTCATTACCAAATTGGGCGCGGCGACGCATTCGCGGAATATAATGCTGATATTTTGGAAAAAGCCGCTGATACAAACCCAACATAGCATCAATGCGTTTCTCATCGCCCGACCCGAGTAATTCGTAAATGATAGTACGGTCGCTTTGCATAACCCGGCGCGCCGCCATGTTCATTTATCTCCATCGTCGAAATCGAGCTTGCTCAACAGACTTGCACCGCGAGTTCGACGTTTAAGTTGCCAGCTCAACATGCTCTGCTCATATGTCGCGCGAACTTTGTATGCTGTATAGATGGAAAAAATGGAGACCGCAACTCCAACGCCTACATATATCAGGCTATATTGGTCGCGAGGAATGCCATAATGCAATCCAATGCTGATAATGGCGAACGTGACCAAGCTCCCAAGGATCGTTCCACTCGAAGGGAGGTAACTATCCAGAAATATACTAACCCTGCCTCGTTTTTCGTTTGGCACCATAGCCTGAAAAGCTTTACGCGCAGAAAGATCTGTCGTGTCATATGTAACCCTCGATACACCCTGCGCAAATCCGCTGGCAAAATAACCGGGCATAAAAAAATTAGCAATCGTGGAGAGGAACATGACAACAGGCTGAATCAGAAAACTTCGCTTCAAGGAGATACGCTCAATAATCCGTGTGGAAAAACCTTGAACTAGAATTGAAACCACTGCAATCGCCAGGTTATAGACGGCATAAAAGGATTGAAAACCACTTCCAAGTTCGAACTTCGCATCGGATAAGGCACTGTACAATAGTACGGTCATTACGCTGCCAGCAGCAAGCATTCCCATTGCAAGATACGCAAAGGCAGGCACAGTTTTGATGAAATCCCAGCCTTCTGTCAGTGTGGTCTTCATCGAGTCCGATTTGACGCCCACAGGTGGAGGGAGCTTTACGCTCCGTAGTTGGAATTGGGAAACCAAAAGGGCGACAAGAAAAATACCTGCATTAAGCCATAGTAACCACACGGCACCAAACTGATACCGGGCATCCGCCGCGGCGATTGCCAGGCCGACAATGGTGCCAACGAAGGCAAAGATACCGATGAACGGCATGACGCGCCGGCCCGTCCCCGGATCGTAAATATCATTGACAAGGATCCAAAACACGACCGGGAAGAAGCGCCATTGCTGGTCGTTGAGGAGATAAATAAAGGTGTAACTAACGGAGGCAGGAAACCCCTTGATGAGGAAAGTGATCGGCAATATAGCGTAGAGGAAAAGAAAAACCAAAAGGACGCTCGATATCAATTTGACCCTGTCAAACCGGTCGACGATCAGAGATTGCAGGCCGGTTGCCAGGATAAGCAAGACCATATCGACAGCCCAGACCAGAAGGATGTAATGATCCTTGACTTCACTGAGAAACCCACTGACTGACACAACCTTCGTGATCCCCATGGCGGCGTAATTCGAAAACAAAATAAACCCAAGACTGAGAGCAAGCTTTGATTCCCCTTCGCGCAACGGTAGCCAGCGTTTAACGAGATCCAGCATTCTACATCCTCTGTCAAAATGAAATCTATACTAAAAACCTGCTTGCCTTGCGAATAGAAATTCATCCATACTCGCATTATAGTGGTCATGAAACGCCCATCCTCGCGCTCATATGGCGAGTATAACCCATTCCCAAACCAGTGAGATGAATGCCCGGGTAAAATTATCTACAAGGTATAATGGTTGTATGGCTGATGAGAATCTAAAATCACTTTCCCGCAACAAGATCGCCATGCTGATCGACGGGGACAATGCCCAGGCGGGTTTGCTTGCCCAAATGTTGGTCGAAGCCGGGCGGCATGGTCAGGTAACCCTCCGCCGCATCTATGGTGATTGGACGACAAATAGCATGAATTCCTGGAAGGAAACTCTCAATTTTCATGCCTTCCAGCCCATTCAGCAATTCCGTTACACGGTGGGAAAGAACGCCACAGACAGTGCCATGATCATAGACGCCATGGATATTCTTCATGCCGGGGTTGTAGATGGCTTCTGCCTAGTTTCGAGTGACAGCGATTATACAAGATTGGCTACGCGCATTCGCGAGACTGGCATCTTCGTTATGGGCATCGGCGAGAAAAAGACTCCCAAACCGTTCGTCAATGCCTGTGATCTTTTTGTTTATACCGAAAACCTCGTTATAGCAAAACGCACCACCAACCAAAGCGCGCCTCACAAAAGCGGTTCGAAAAAGAAGGGCGAACCCGACCCCCTGCCCCTCCTCACCCAGGCATTTGAGATGGCCGTCCAGCAAGACGGTTGGGCTCCATTGGCATCGATGGGCAATGCGCTGTATCAACTTGACCCTGCGTTCGATCCCCGCACATATGGACACAAACAACTTTCAAAAATGATCGGAAAACTAAAAGACCGTTTCGAGATCCGGATTAAAGAGATCGACGGTTCGACAATTTTCCACGTCAAGTTGAAAGAATAACCGTCTCAATGCGGTATCAGACGCGGTCGGCGTGTTTCTCGTTAACTGCATCGTTATAAAGCGCCAGGATCGCATTCGCTATCTTGGACCATTCGTACTCCTTCGCGTACAGTGCGGCACGCTCTCCCATCTCAGTTCTTAATTGATGATCCCCCAATAACAAACTCAATTTATTAAATATGGCTGCGGGGTCGCTGTCCGGAACCGTAAACCCGGTCACACCATCCTGGACGAGGTAACCCAAACCACCAACTTCTGAAGCAATGACGGGGGTTCCGCAAGCCATCGCCTCCAATGCAACCATACCAAACGATTCATACAACGACGGCATAACTAACACTTCGGCGGCCGAGTAATAATATGGCAGTGTATCTTGCGCGCGCATCCCCAAAAAGACGACCATACCGCCCATGCACAATTCGTCGCAGAGATTTTGCAATCGCGCCATTTCTTCAGTCATATCCTCACGGTTCGCATCCGGCTCTCCGCCAATGATCGCCAAATGGACAGGACGTCCTCTGCCGGATAAATTCACATCGAGGCTGGCAACCGCCTGGATCAAAGTATCAACTCCCTTCAACGGTTCGATGCGCCCAACAAAAAGGATCATACGATCTTCCGGTTTCAATCCAATGAATTGCTTGGCTTCATCTGATGGGATGGGATAAAAGTGACCGGCGTCCACTCCCGGTGGGATGATGGACATCTTATTTGCATCAGCCCGGTAGAGGAATCTCAACTGGGTCATCTCCGCGAGGGTAGCGACAACGATCCGGTTCGCTCTACGGATAACCTGTCTCTCGCCATTGAGCCGATCCTCGCCTGCACGTTCATCCTCTGACCTCGCCACCCGGTTCTTCATCTCACCCAAGGTATGGAACATATGTACGATCGGAGTCCCACCCCAGGCATCGCTCAAGATTTCCGCGGCTATTCCCGACATCCAATAGTGACTGTGAATGGCATCATACTCGATGCCTTTTTCAACGGCAAACCTCAAGACCCCGTCGGCAAACTCCGGAATATATCTGGCAATATCACTCTTGCTACGCGGTTCTTCGGGACCTGCAGGGATGTGAACCACACGGTTGCCGTACCCTAATTCGTGGACAACGTGTGGCACATGTTCGTCCTGAGAGCGGGTAAAAACATCCACATGGACTCCCAAACACCCCAACTCGCGCGTCAGGTCGCGAACATAAACGTTCATTCCGCCTGTATTCTTCCCGCCCAGTGTCGCAAGTGGGCAGGTATGGTATGAAATCATTGCAATTCGCATCCGACAACCTCCGCAATACAGACAACATGAAAGGCTGAAAACTTGCGTGAATAAGGGTATTCCTTTATAATCCCGCCGCTTTCAAATTCGCCACCGTAGCTCAGCTGGCAGAGCAGACGATTCGTAATCGTCAGGTCGTGGGTTCGTATCCCACCGGTGGCTCAAAATGGAAACTCCCAAGGGGAGTTTCTTTGTTTAAATTCGGGGGTTTCGTTGTAACGGTGAATAACAATATCAAATCACTTCAATCTATTTGGATACAAACAGGCAGGAATCAAGTAAAATCCGCAATCAACATGGCAAAAACTGACCAGAACGCGCTACGCAACAAAAACGCGCCTATTACCGGAATCAAGTCATTGATACTTGCCGTGCTTCTGACATCAGTGATCGCGACCGCAACCTTGGCGATCATGGATGTATCCCGCCCGTTCATGACAGGATTATCGGGGGCTTTTTGGGTTTGTATCCTCCTGGTCTGGCTGAACAGACAGGAATTAGGAAGTTGGCTTGCATTAATATCAGCCCTGTTTACCCTTTCAATTCTCTTTTTCCAGAACAATGGAATACGTGACACTGCCATGCTGGGGCTGATCGTGGTCTTGATCGCAGCAGGTTTACTTGCCGGGAGGCTTGGTAGTCTTATCATGGGTTGCATCATCATTCTGGAGGTGGTGGCATACAGCACACTCGAAAAGGCGGGTTTGGTCGCTAATCCTTATAGCGGAAGCAATCGATTTGCAGATTATTTCGCAACCACCCTGGCCATTGCATTGATGACAACTCTGCAATGGCTCGTCATTAGCAGGCTTAAGTATACGATTCAGTCCTCTGAAGTGGAATTGGAAGAACGAAAAAAATACCAGACACAGTTGCAGGAGGCAGAAACGCGTTATCGCGGATTGGTGGAAAACATCCCGCTCGTCACTTACAAAGCTGAACCCGGGAAAATCGGCAGGTGGTACTTCATCAGTCCACAGATTACTGAATTGACTGGATACGCACCTGAAGACTGGGAGAACAACCCTGAGCTTTGGATATCCTTGATCCACCCTGATGACAGGGATGCGATCCTGGACAATGAAGCGTTTGCAATCAGAGAGAACAGGATGCCAAAGCTTGAATATCGGCTGCTGACTCGCGATTCAAAGTATATCTGGATCTCCGATGAGGGGTATCTAATCAAGGATTCTAACCCGCCGCTCGTACAAGGGTTCATGCTCAATATTACCGACCGCAAGCTCGCAGAGGAGCAGTTAAACCGGCGCCTCGCAGAGTTACAAGCGGTTCACGGCGTCAGCAAGAATCTAGTCCAAAAAACAGATTTGCAGAAACTGATCCACGACACTGGCGAGCAGATCCGGCAGCTGCTCCGAGCCGATAATCTCCTGATCGCCATCCACGATCCCACCACCAACCTGATCCATTTTCCTTACGACTTTGATGCAGGCACTCTGCGCCGGGATGTGCCGATTCGCTTTGGTGAAGGCATGACCACCAGGGTCATGGAAGGGAAAAAACCAGTCATTATCGCAACCGAGTGGGAGAAGCGGGCGGCGGAACTAAACGTTATAAATACCAGCAGTCTCCCGGCCAAATCCTCTGTTGCCGTGCCGATCATGACAACAGGGCAGGTTCTTGGAATTATATCTGTAGAAAGCACCGAGCGTGAGCATGCCTTCGGAGAGAATGAAGCTCAATTACTAATGACAATCGCCTCGAATCTGGCCGTAGCTGTGGAAAAGACCCGCCTTCAGGATTCCATCAGACACGAACTGGATATCCAGGAAAAACTGGTGAGGGAGCTTGAGTCAAAGAACGAAGAACTCGAACGCTTTACTTATACAGCATCACACGATTTGAAATCGCCCCTCATCACGATCCGCGGTTTCATTGGCTATCTCGAGCAGGATGCTCGCGAGGGTCGCCTCGAAAGGTTGACGTCTGATATACAACGCATTTCGGATGCCGCGGAAAAAATGCAGAAGCTCTTGAGCGAACTTCTTGAACTTTCGAGGGTCGGTCGCGCGACCAATGAAAAGCATGACGTTGCCTTCGGGGAGATGGTCACTGAAGCACTAAAAAGGGTGGAGGGTCAACTACAGAAAAATAAGGTTCATGTAAAGGTCAGCGCCAGGCTACCTGTCGTCCATGTGGACAGGGAAAGGGTCGTTGAACTCGTACAAAATCTTGTCGATAATGCTGTCAAATTCATGGGCAGCCAACCGGAGCCCCTCATTGAAATCGGTGTCATATTAGAAGACGGCCGTCCGATCTTCTTTGTGCGCGACAATGGCATCGGGATCAGGAAAGAATTTCACAAACGCATCTTCGGCCTGTTCGACAAACTCAATACTGATACAGAAGGGACCGGAATCGGACTTGCCCTCGCAAAACGCATTGTGGAAGTCCACGGTGGCAGCATTTGGGTGGATTCACTGGAAGGTGAAGGCGCCACATTTTATTTCACCCTATGAAAAAACCCGAAGCTATAAGGCTTCGGGTTTTTTACTTTATTCGATCCCATCAAAAATGTGGTCGAGTACATCCTCACTTACGTCGAACACGGCACCGTTCTCGGGAATCGCTTCCTCCATCATCCACTTGGGCAGGCGATCGTCTTCTTTGGTAAACCCCGCGCGTTTGTTGAATTCACGCTCCAATTTGATGGTCTCTTTACCAAGCGCCTGCAAAATATTATCCGGTACATCGTCCCAACCGTAGCGTGCCTGCAACAGACGCTTCACCACACCATCCGGGGTGGCCGCATAGCCAAAACCCGCAAAGATACAGGCGCCAAGCGTATCGTAGCCCGCCATGTTTAATTGGGCGTTGAGCGACACTTCCTTTTGTGCCTTCGGGTCAAGATGATCGATCTGAGCACGGATGGTCAACCCGCAGGTGTGGTCGGCGCCTTGTGGCGTCGTTGCATAGGTCACGCCGGTCCCTTTAATCGAACGCGGCTCATAAGCCGACATGGACTGTCCCTTTACCGCGGGCACACGCTCCACGCCAAACTTCCTGCCAACTGCTACTGCACCATCACCGAGCACCCTGCCAAGGTCCGTACATTTGCGTATTTCGTCAATCAACCTCAAACCATCTTCTTCGCTACCCCAGCGCATCAACCCCGCTTCGGCAGCAACACCCAACGCGCCGCCAACTTCGATCGTATCCAAACCGAGGTCGTTGACCTGCCAGTTCATTCGGCCAATCGAGTCGAGAGAGTCGATATCGAGGTTTGTGCCCATCAAACCAACCGTCT
Source organism: uncultured Anaerolinea sp. (assembly GCA_964648645.1). Classification (GTDB taxonomy): domain Bacteria; phylum Chloroflexota; class Anaerolineae; order Anaerolineales; family Villigracilaceae; genus Villigracilis. The sequence goes on along the minus strand of CAZYLM010000001.1, from coordinate 17,287 downwards.
CATATTCCAAAGGCGAGACGATGATCTTGCCATCCTCTCCGCCGAAGACATTCGAGCATTTGATGGTGCAACCGGCCATACAAGCATGAGACGGGTCGGAAGGTTTGCCACGCTTCAGCATGAATTCGCGCGTCGCTTCACCACTGATCTTTTCCACTTCATTAAAAGTGCCGCGTGAGAAATTATGAGTAGGCAAAGCGGCGAATCGCTGGGTCATTTGCGGCATCGCCTGAGTGCCATAATCCCTATATGTGATGGACTGCGGATGATTCATCACCGACTGGGTGTAATCTTTTTGCGCGACCTTGAACGCTTCAGCATCAACAATCGGCGGTTTCTGCCCGCCTGTATGGTCAAAGACAATGGCTTTCAAACCCTTTGAACCCATTACAGCGCCAAGTCCACCTCGGGCAGCAATGCGAGAGGGGATCCTGTCTTTATCCAGGTTCTGAATTCCTGCAGACTTCATCTGCATCTCGCCGCCGGGTCCGATGAGTGATATAGCAACTTTGTCGCCGTATTTTTCGATCAATTTCGGAGCAGTTTCGTACACGCCTAAACCGGCGAATTCATCAGCGCGCTCCCATCGGGCGCCATCTTTCAACGACAGATGGAGAATCCAATAACCTTCCTTTTCAGGCATATCTTCGAGGACAAGTGCATGTATGCCCATGAACGCCATGTGATAACCTGTACGCCCACCTGCGTTGGCTTCCTTGACACCTCCAGTCAACGGAGATTTGCCGCCCACTGAGATGCGATCTGTTGAGGAGAGAATATGCCCAACCAGCAAACCGGGAGTAAAGATAAGCTTATTACCAGGTCCGAGTGGGTCGCATTTTGCATCCACTTCATCGACCATGATGCGTGCGATCAGCCCGCGTCCGCCAAGCCGCTGCCAGGTCTCCGGGATGGGTTCACGCTTCAAGGTCTGCGTTCGGGTGTTGATGCGCCAAATTTGGGATTTATATTCGGTCATTCTTTGCTCCTGTGAGCAGAATTATAGTCAAGGGTATTTTCAAAAAGTTTGCAACGGATACATTAAGCATTGCCAAACAAAGTATTGACAGCTTCTCTAAAAACCTTTGTGTGGTGATCCACGTCAGCATTTGTGGTATCAGGCGATATAAGTGCCATGTTGTGGAAGGGCGTCATCAGAATACCGCGGTTGAGGGCGTAGAGATGCATATAACGGTCAAGTTCAGGATCAACAGCCGCGTGAGCCTCACCGCCATTTTTTGGCGGGTTGGGCCGGAACCAATACTCAGAGCGATTACCCAATTGTTTGACGATCCATGGCAGGCTAAATTCTTTGATGACCGATTGTACACCTTCAGTAAACTTCTCCTGCAAGGCAGTGGCTTTGGTATAAAAATCATCCGTCAGCACATGCTGAAGCGTGGCTTTCATCGCCGCAATGGACAAGGCATTGCCTGCCAACGTACCGCCAATACCGCCTACGTCAGCATCGTCCATGGCTAGTTTTGCTGCGAAAGCTCTTGACACTTCCTCGGTAAAACCGTAGATCGCGGCGGGAACGCCCCCGGCGAGGGGTTTGCCTAGGGTCAAGAAATCAGGCTGAAGACCGTAAGAGGCGGTATATCCGCCGGGTCCCGCACAAATGGTGTGAGTCTCGTCGATAATGAGATACGTCCCATATTTGCGAGTGATCGCGCGCAAAGCTTCGTGATAACCCGGCTCAGGATGAATAATACCGATGTTGGTCATCGCAGGTTCAGCAAGGACGACTGCCACATCGCGAGCAGAGAGTGCGGTTTCAAGCGCGGCAATATCGTTGAACTCGATTACCTTGCTGGTCTCGCGCGGGTCGACCTGAGGACCCATATTGTTGGGGCGTGACATGGGTGTGCCTTCTTCGTCGAGTGTGATGAAGGTTTCATCCACAGAGCCGTGATAGCAATAGTTAAATACCAGCACTTTGGGGCGGCCCGTAATAAGCCGGGCCATACGCAATGCAAATCGATTTGCATCAGTAGCAGTGAGAGCGAACTGCCAATAGGGTAATTTGAAACGGCGTTGAAGTTCCTCGCCAACCCAGATCGCATCTTCATACGGCAGCATGAGTGTGATGCCTTTTTGAATTTGCTTATTGATGGCTTTGATCGTAGCCTCTGGTGCGTGGCCGGTCATCGCGCCTGTGTCACCGAGACAAAAATCGATGTAGTCATTGCCATCCACATCGTGGAAATGGGCACCTTTTGCATCCTTCACAAAAACCGGGAACGATCCTGCCCAGCGGATCATCCACAACATCGGTACGCCGCCATGCAAGGATTTGCGCGCCCGTTGGTACATTTCGTAAGACTTGGGGTGATTTTTATGGAAGAGCACTTCTTCTTTTTTCAGAAGTTGTGCCAATTTATTGCGATCTACGGATTTGGTCATGATGATTTTATGCCAAAGGTCAAAAGTCGCGTGTCGGGCTGGCGGTTAACCATCGACTGTTGACGAGATTATTTTATTGTGTCCTTCAAGGCTTCGCCAAAGATGGTTAAGCCAGCATTGATCTGTTCAGAGGTCACATTCAACGGCGGAATCCAGCGCAGGGTGTTATCGTAGGTTCCGCAGGAGAGCAGAAGCAACCCCTTTTCTTCCGCCTTGTGAATGACTTCCTTCACCAATGGCTTCGCCTTGGCTTGTTTGCCATCCACAACGAACTCAGTTCCAACCATCAAACCTTTGCCACGAACATCGCCAATCTGAGGATATTCCTCTTGCAATTTATGCAAGCCGGTCATCAACTGGATCCCGCGTTCTGCAGCATTCTCCACCATTTTCTCCTCGTGCATAGCCCGGATCGTGGCAACCCCGGCTGCACACGCAACAGCATTCCCGCCATAGGTTCCACCGATCGAGCCGACATCCAGTTTCTTCATAATGTCCGTACGGCTAAATACGCCCGAGAGAGGCATACCCGAGGCAATCCCCTTCGCGGCTGTGATGATATCGGGCACCACGCCAAAATGCTCCAGCGCGAACCATTTACCAGTACGCCCAAAACCAGATTGCACTTCATCAAAAACAAGCATAATACCGTGCTTGTCACAAATCTCGCGCAGCCCTTTCATAAAGGATGTAGGCGGCACAATATACCCGCCTTCACCCAGCACAGCTTCAATGAGAATCGCCGCTGTATCGCGCGGTGCAGTCTGCGATGCAAGGAGATATTCCAATTGCTCCAGGGCATATTGACTGGCTTGTTCCTCAGTCATTTTCATATTGAAAGCATAAGGGAATGGAGACACGTAAATTCCGCCCGGTAAGGGAGCGAATCCGGTCCGATAACCCGTTTTGGAAGTGGTCAAAGCCATCGTCGCATGGGTCCGGCCATGGAACGAGCCGTTAAAGACTATCACATTTGGTCTGCCGGTGGCAGCCTTGGCAATCTTGACTGCGTTCTCCAACGCTTCTGCACCAGAGTTGGCAAAATAGAAACTATCGATGGAAGGTGGGACGATCTTCCGCAACTCTTCAATTAGTCGCAGCATTGGTTTATGGATGACGATATTCGCCTGTGCGTGCAGGAACAAGCCTGCCTGTTCACGGATCGCCTCCACGACTTTGGGATGGCAGTGACCGGTATTGGTCACACCAATACCGCTAGTGAAGTCCAGCAGTTTTTTACCATCATCCGTATAGATGTATGAACCTTCGGCACGGTCAGCAACAAAATTGAATATACGACTCCATGCAGGAGTCATATGTGGAACGTTATCTTGATATAGTGTATTTGTTGTCATGATACTCTTTCTGTTTGATCAAATCGTACAGCGGCGGTTCAACCAAAATTGGAGATGAGACTCATTATCCCATCTCCAATTACCGATCAAAAACCTTTTCACGTCCTACGCCGGAAGATATTCCGCCGCCCACTCCACATCATGTTTCTTTAAAGTCTCTTTGGTCGGCACACCTTTATTTGTCCATCCTGCCAACATGTAATAGTGATCAAGAGCTGATTCAACTTCCTCTTGAGTAATGGCAAAGCCCACAGTTGGGCCGGTTCCCTGAAGTTGTTTAAAGAACTTCTTCGGCAATTTATCCGCGTTGCGGTTTATTCCTTCACGGGCGTTGAATACGCGGAAGAGATCTAAGCGTCGCCGGCCAACTTCCATCAACTCGTTCAAGGTCATATCCCAGCCGGTGACCGAGTTAATCATCTGTGCAGTTTGTTCTCCGTCGTAGAGCGTCCAGGTCGGACCGTACACAAACTGACAGAGTTCAGCTGAGTCGAGCATCGAGTAAAAGCATTCAGTCTCATAGGCGAAACGGACTTTTTCTTCAGTAAGCGAGTAAGCCGGCTGCGGTGAACCCAAACCAATCTGCTTGAGGCGGTCAAGATTGAAATCACCTACGCCTTCTTCATAATACGGGTCATGTTCAGAGGACTGATGATCCGCACCAAAGGGGTTGACCGCGTAAATGAGTGCCAGTGACCGTTTCGCTTGCGGCATGTGAGCCGGAGCCTCAGCCCCTTTGACGGTAATGAGGCATTCTTCCGCACCATTGCCCCATTTCTTAGCGGCACGTTCAGAACCCATCCCGAGCGTTTTGCCTAGATCGCCTTCGCCTTTCACAATCTTATTCAGTACCTGGAGCATGGCATCGGCATTCCCAAACTTCAGTTCGATACCGTCAGTATGTTCTTTGGTAATGATGCCTTTATCAAAACATTCCATGGCAAAGGCAATCGTCGCACCGCAGGCAATTGTATCAACTGCATACTCATTGCAAATCTGGTTCGCAAGCGAAACCGCCGCAAGGTCATCCACGCCGCAATATGAGCCAAAAGTACCGAGTGTTTCGTATTCAGGCCCACCATATCGGGGATCAACTTTATATGCCCCGTCCTTGATCTCAACCACACGTTTGCATTTGACTACGCAGGCATAGCATGTGTCGCGTTCCTTCAAGACCGTGTCTGCCATTTTCTCACCGCTGATGGGGTCGCATCCTTCGAATTGTCCCTCGTTGTAGTTGCGAGTCGGCAGGGTTCCGATGGTGTTATTAAACAGTACTACGACGGCTGTCCCAAACTTGGCAAGTCCGTCCATGTCCCCGTTCTCAGGGATTGCTTTCGGTCCAATCCGATTCAATTCTGTAATGGCTTTCTGGTTGGCCACTGAGACCTTTCCCTTACCGCGCACCACGACCGCCTTGAGGTTTTTGGATGCCATAACCAAACCCATGCCAGTGCGCCCGTTATGGCGGTTAGACATTGAAACCAGAGAAGAATACAAGACGCCATTTTCCGCGCCAACGCCGTGCTGAAGGATCTCCGCTTTTGGGTCTACTTCCTTATGGATGATATCGTCTACTTCGCCAGAGAGTTTGCCCATCAAATGCGCTGCGTCGCGCAGTTCATATTTCCCATCCACAATGCAAAGATACACGGGTTTGGAAGATTTCCCCTTGACCACAATTCCATCAAAACCTGCAAATTTCAATTCAGCCGGGAAGAACCCACCACTCTGAGAGTCGCCGATACCGCCGCTGATCGGAGATTTGGCGTTCGCATTCAACCGGCTCTGCCCAGAGATTGCAGCACCTGTAGTCACGCCAGTGAACAAGGTCAAAACGTTTTCAGGTCCAAGCGGGTCTGCGCCTTTGGGCACGTCGCGCAAAATATAAAACATTCCCATTGCGCTCCCCCCTAGATACTTGCGATAAAAAGACTCGTTCGGCTCTTCGACAGTCAGTGTACTTTTAGTCAAATCAACGTGCAGGATCTTTCCGTTATATCCGTTCGGCATGCCATCCTCCGTATGAATTGTTTATTTGCAATTATATCGAATCGCCGGATGTTTCCACAACCAGAAGTTTCCGAAAGCGACAGAGAATCGCCATCAGTTAAGTGTTCCCTTAATTTCGCGGCTTCGCCTGCTTATTTGGAGGAGCCTGCCTCTGTTTTCTGCAGCATTCTTCTCTACCCGGGCCTTCACAGACTCCATACAGCCTGTGAAGGCATTATCCCCGAGGTGATTACTCGGAAATTTCGTCAGTGACGAAGGGGTCTATATCCGCGATACCTGGCTTTATCCACTTCCGTATTGGGAAGTATAAAATGGAACCAATTACCATCGCGATCAAAGCCCAAGAAATGGACGCCATCCCCTCCTCCATGTACTGACTATAGATTGCCAACCCGATAATTAGTGCAGGCGCAATAGTGGCAAGCGAAAGCCCAACCCACCCCCCCGGTATTTTCTTTCGAGGAAATTCAGGCATATCAAATCGAAGCTTCCACAAGGCGAAGAATTCCGCCATGAGCACTAGCATGTTCAAGAAAACGTCGATCACAACCAGTGCAGCAAAGGCGGATAGCGAAAAGACAGAATAAATCAACCCGCAGAAGAGGATCGCCACCCATGGAGTACCGAACTTTGGGTGAACCTTGACCATGAACTTGGGCATCATGCCGTCTGCTGCCATCGCAAATGGAATTCGCGTCCCGCCCAACCCATTCCCAATGAACAGACCGATCATACTCAACACTGCCGAGAAGGTCACCAACCCTCCCATGAATCGTGCGAGCGCCCCATCAGTCTGGCCTGTCAATTTATCAGAAACAACATGCGCGATATCAGGGAATTCCCATCCTACAGAACTGGCTGGGTCCACACCCCATGCTTCTGCCTGTTCAGCAGATACTCCATATTCATCCAGCACCGGCGCGATTCCCTCACCCCCTTCGTATTCCTCAATACCCCAAACTTGATAACGCCCGTCTTCACCAGCGCCACCGTACAGCCCTGCGAGAGTTGGCAATGAATAGGTGGCAATCGCTGCGATCAAAACCAATACCATTGCCAAAGGGTACGTCCGTTTGGGATTCACGATCTCGTCTCCCGCAGCAGTCGGCAGTTCCCATCCCATAAAATTCCACATTGCGACGAAGATCCCGGTGCTCAAAGCGCCCATGACATTCTCGACATTGACCTCGGCGCCACCGGGCAAAAACGGAATATGTATGGTCGTGCCGCTCCTGGCCCAGGCAGCAAACCCGATTACCGTCATCATGATCAATGGGATTAACATGGCCACCCCTAACCAGTTGGTTGTCAACCCGGAGAGACGCGCCCCCCGTACACTCAAAGCCGAGACAAGCCAGATCAATATTATCGCCACAAGGAAGGAAAGCCAGGTGCTGCTGATAAACACACCACCCACTTCGGCGCCTTCACGCAACGCAGGGATGAAGTACCCCAGATAATACGCGGCCAAAACCGGGTAGATGGACACATCCACCCAGGAGACCACCCAGTTCATCCACCCACCCATGAAGCCCACAAAAGGACCAAAGGCTTTCTTAAGCCAGTGATAATACCCTCCCTCCACCGGCATCATCGATTGCATCTCGCGCACCATGAACATATTGGGAATACTAAAAAATAATGGCGTCAACAGAAATAGCAGCAACGCCAACCCCGGACCAGACCATCCCACCATAGGCTCCGCACCGAAAGCCCCGCCACACACCGTGAAATAGATCAAACCAAACAGAGGCAGCAGAGTCAGCTCACGTTTGAGCTTTTTCGTTTCCACACCCACAACATTGTTCTTAACCGACTTGTCTTTCATTTGTGCCCTCCAGTGTTTATATTGTTACCAGATGAACTACGCTCCCCTGAAAAAATTAGCGGACAATCGCTCTCACGATTGTCCGCTTTTATCTTACTTGGTCATTTCCTTTATCCCATAAGGAAAGCCGTAATCCGCCATTTTCTCCATGAACGGATCCGGCGGGAAAGCCTCCGGTCCGAGGACACCCACACCTTTCCATATCCCATGCGTAAGCAGGTCCATGGCAATGACCGCTGAGAAAGCCGTCTGCGCGACGACAGCCTGACAACCCCAGGTCTTCATGCACTCTTCATTATCCGCAACTTGATAGAGGTAAACCTCGCGCTTCTTCCCGCCTTTCGTTCCTTTGACGTAAGTGCCGGCGCAGGTCTTCCCCTTCATTTTATCGCCCAGGTGAGCGGGGTCTGGCAAACAAGCAGCCACCACATCTCTAGGCGCGACCTGCATACCTTTAACATTGATCTTTTCTTTGTTATCCAAGCCGAGCATATGCAGCGTTTTCAACACGCTGATAAACTCGTCACCGAGACCGTATTTGAAGGTGGCACGTTTGGTCTTGACCCATCGCGGAACGAGCAGGACTTCTTCATGCTCCACGTTGACAACTTCCACAGGCCCAATCTCCGGAAAGTCGAATACTTCCGGCTCAGAGAATGGCGCAGTGGTGAGCCATTTTCCGTTTTCCCAGATTACGGGCGGGTTTAAGCATTCTTCGATGGTCGTCCAGATGGAGAAGTTAGGTGCGAATTCGTAGCCCTCAATGGTGATGTTCGCGCCGTCGCGGATACCAACCTCGTCGATCTCATCGAAAAGATGATCCTGTGCGTAGCGCGCAAAAACGTCCGCCATGCCCGGTTCAACACCGATGCCGACGAGAGCGAGGATTTTTTTAGCCTCCCAATCCCTGGCTTTATCGAATTGATAGTCGCCTAGTTTGATGCCCGGCTTATTGAACGGGTCGGTCGGATGCGGCTCGGAAAGGGTCATTGCCATATCCAAATAAGTCACACCGACATTGTGGGCAGCATCAAAGATCTGTTTATTGAAGATCGGGTCGACCGAATTCATGATGAGGTCGACCTGATATTTCTTCGCCAGCGCTTCGATGTCCGTCTGTTTGCTGGCATCGATGAATTCGACCGGAAAACGTTTGTTGTCCCCAAGTTTCTTCTGCACTTCCTCGGCGCGTTTAACATTGTAATCCGCCAGCACCATCTGCTCCATCCACTTGCGCGGCTTGGCAATAGCTGCGATCGCCTCACCAACCCCACCAACTCCGACAAGCAATACTTTCATGAGATTCGATTCTCCGTTTGTTTTATAACCCGCACCTGTGCGAGTTAGATTTACGAAAGAAGAATCCCGCCGCAAATGCGGCGGGATAGACTGCAACTACCGATATTGATGGTCCGATTGATTTCCGGGAAAAACAGAAATCGCGAAGGAAGTCGTAAACACCTTCAGGAAGGTATCCCCCACAGTCTTTAGTACACGAGCCAGGGCTTTCATTAGAACCTTTCAGTTGGCTCTGCTAACTGGATTCATTTCCAGCGCAGACAAAGTTTTGGAACGCTACGGCAGACCCAAGTTCCGAACCGCAGCGAGATTCCCTTTAGAAGTAAATCTCTTTGACGATCTTCAGATAGATGAATGATTCGGTTTCACGGACACCATCCACCTTGGCGAGTTTTTCGGTCATAAAGTCGAACATATCTTCATGATCCTGACATAAAACTTCGATCATCAGGTCGTAACGTCCACTGGTGGCAACGATGTAGACGACCTCGTCAAATTTAGCGATCTTGTTCGCGACTTCCATCATCTTGCGCCCGTCAGTGCGTATACCGATCATGGTGACAGTTCGTTTTCCCATCATCAATGGATTGGTGACAGCGACAACCTTGAGGTAACCGAGGTCCACGAGGCGGTTGTAACGTTGACGAATCATACCTGGCGACACTTTCAGCTGCTCAGCCAACTGGGCGAACGCCACACGACCATCAGTGCGGAGTGCACTTATAATATGGTGGTCGATATCGTCAAGACGATCACGATGCGAAGTGCCGATATTGCTTTCCATACCCAAATATTATACCAATTTTTTATTTTTGTCAATATTTTTATGACGATTTTTTATTTTTAAGTGTAAATCAATACCTTTTTGGTCATCCATACCCTATTTTCCCAAAAAATAGACCCCAGCTTGAAAGGCTGGGGTCTATTTTGAGAACGTTATCGTTAGCTCAGTTACTGCCCTTTACTTCTACCCAGATATTGTCATAAAGCGGGGTGGCTTCACCAACATCTTCGATACCAAAACCTTTTGCGACTGCGTCAGCGGGCGGATTGGTAATCGGCGAATCCGCGTAGGCGTTGTACACATCGGCTTCGTTGGTCTTAGCGTAGTCGAGAGCAGCCTGGTTCGGGTTGGTGTACTGGAAATCGCGAATGGTCAACCAGAAGACATCACCCTGCATGATATAGCTCAGCCACGCGTAAGCGGCGTCTGTATGGGAGGCATCTTTCAACATGACCCAGTTATCCTGCCAAAGGACGGGACCTTCTTCCGGATAGATATATTGAATAGCAGGGTTTTCCTGGTTGGCAATGAAAGCTTCACCCGTCCAGGTCATACCGAGGTCGACATCGCCAGCAATCAAGGCGGTCTTGGGGCTGTCGCTGTCAAAGAGTTTGATGTTTGGAACGAGTTCCGCAAGTTTATTCTTGGCTTCTTCCAGTTCGGCTTCATTGGTGGTATTCGGATCGTAACCAAGAGTGACCAAGGTGAGACCAATCACGGCCCGCGAATCATCGAGGAAGACCATGCGTCCAGCGTATTCAGGATTCCATAGGTCTGCCCAGGATGAAGGCACGGTTTCAACCGTATCGGTGTTAACGATGAGGGCGTCGGTCCCGGCGAGATACGGTAGTGAGTATTTGTTGCCCGGGTCGAAGGGTTGGTCCATCCAGTTCGGGTCGAAGTTGCCTATGAGCGGAAGCTTGGAATGATCCAACTCCTGCAACAGTTCGGTCCGAATCATGAGCGGAACGATATAGTCCGTAGGTTGGACCAGGTCGTAAGC
>CAZYLM010000001.1:0-6499 GCA_964648645.1 uncultured Anaerolinea sp. | reverse complement strand
AGGACTACCAACACGGCGATGACATTGAACAAGTTTTTCTTAGTCATTTCTCACTCCTTTGTATTTAATAGCAACGCGCGTGCCCCCAGCCACAAGCGCATATTACCCATACTAATGAGACGGCTTCGCCTCGCGGCTTTGCAGCCATTGCAGCAATAGAACGGCGATAAAAACGATCGTGATCCAAACAGTGGAAAGGGCATTGACCTGTGGTGTGATGATGCGCCTTAACAAACCATACACATAAATCGGAAGTGTTGTAGAGCCCGGCCCATTCGTGAAGAATGTGATGACAAAATCATCAAGCGAGAGAGTGAACGCCAACAGCGCTCCGGAAAGAACCCCGGGCAGGATCATCGGGAAAGTCACCCGCCGGAAGGTTATCCATTCGTTTGCACCGAGATCCATGGCAGCTTCTTCATAAGACTTGTCAAAGCCTGAGAGGCGCGCTTGCACCACGAGGGTAACAAATGGAACCATGAAGGCGATATGACTGACTGTCACCGTACCTATTCCGAGGGCTAGACGAGAGTCGCCGGTAAGCTTCAAGGTTTCATTTAACCAACCAAATGTCTGGCTAAATAAGGTCAAGATACCAATCCCCATGACGATCTCAGGGATCACAATGGGGATGTAGAGAGCAAGTTGAGAAAAGGGTTTGATCTTGAAATCATAGCGCTGCAGCGCAAGCGCAGCCATGGTGCCGATGGTCGTCGCAATAATTGTCGCAACAAACGCGATAGTCAACGTGTTCCCTGCAGCTTCCATCACATCGTCGTTCTTGGACAGGTCACAGAACCAGTGGAAAGGACCACATGGGCTCGCCTCAACCATACTGCCGTCCATTCGCACACGATCGTCAAATTTGGTGATAAACCCCTCGAATTTCACGTTCGCCCGGGATGCGTTGAATGAGTAAAGGATCAGGACAATGATCGGCGCGTATAAAAAGAAATACACAAAGACCGTTGCGGCGATGACAAAGGGAGAGCGTTTGAATGGGTTCATTTCGTACGCTCCTTTCTATTCTCAGATTGGTTGCACAGGAGATTCATGCCGCGACGATCTCCTCTCCGAAGCCAAATTTACGCGTGTAGAAATAGGTCACGATCAGGGTCATCACCATCAAGATGAGCGAGGCGGCAGAACCAAACGTCGGGTCACGCGCATCGAGGAACTGCCTCTGAATAAGGTTCCCAACCAGGATGACCTGACGCCCGCCAAGAATATCGGAGACAATAAACGTCCCCATGACGGGAATGAAAACGAGAATGGTCCCTGCCACCACGCCAGGCATCGAAAGGGGAAGCGTCACTCGTATAAATGTGCGGATGGCATTTGCGCCCAAGTCAGCCGCCGCTTCATAAAGAGAATTGTCGATCTTCTCCAATGAGGTATAGATCGGCAGGATCATAAAGGGAAGAAATTCATACACCATGCCCACCAAGACGGCGCCCGGCGTATAAAGCATTTCAAGAGGTGTGAAATGGAAACCTAATAAACCTGCCAGCCAGCCAATAATGATGTTGATCGCCCCCTCTTTGCGCAAAAGCATCATCCAGGCATACACGCGGATGACGAAATTTGTCCATAAGGGGATCAATACCATGAATAGGAATGTATTTCTACGCTGGGGGTGAGCGCGGGCGATAAAGTACGCCAACGGATACGCCATAATGATAACGATCGCTGTCGTGTTGAAAGCAAGAGTCAATGACCGCCATAATATGTTGACGTATAACGGATCAAAACAGGATGCCTGCGCATCGGGGCAATCGGTGGAATAACCCATCAAACGAATGTAATTTTCCACGCTGAAACTGAAGACCACATCTCCATCCGGGCTGCGCTGTCCAAAACTCACCACCATCGTGAGGAACAATGGAACGATCAACAGGACGAAAAGCCACAGCGTTGTAGGTAATGCAAGGAGCGTCCCCTGCGTCGATTTATTTTCGCGCAATCTCTTTAGCATGGCTGGCTAATCCTTTTTCAAGATAAGCGTATTTTCCGGCATGAACAGAAGCGTAATGATCTGGTCTTTGGAGTAGAAGGAAGAAGGATCGAGGCGCGAGATGCGATTCTGCTCCATCACCTTCAACCGGACTCCCTCCAGATCCACATAAACATGTGTATCTGAACCGATATAAACCGATGTAACCACTTTCGCCTTGAACAACCCGTCTCCTTTGGCGTTGTTTTCTGCAATGCGGATTTTTTCGGGTCGGATCGAGATGGCAACCTCCTCCCCGTTGACGAAATTTTGCGACATAGGCATGCCGCGCAATTCGGTATCCAAAGCGGGGACATGGACCACCGCTTCATCCTTCGTGATGGATTTGACCCGGCCTTCGAGGAAATTTGACTCGCCGATAAAGTCTGCCACGAATTTATTGACGGGGCGTTCGTAGATCTCGACCGGGGTCGCCAATTGTTGAACACGTCCCTTGCTCATGACCGCAATCCGGTCTGACATTGTCAAGGCTTCTTCCTGGTCGTGTGTGACGTAAATGAATGTGATACCCAATTGCTGTTGGAGGGCTTTTAACTCCAACTGCATTTCCTTACGCAGTTTCAGATCCAAGGCACCGAGGGGCTCATCAAGCAGAAGAACATCCGGAGTCTTCACAAGCGCCCGGGCAACCGCCACGCGTTGCTGCTGCCCGCCTGAGAGCTGCTTTGGGCGGCGACGCTCCATACCGGTCAATTGAACCATTTCAAGTGCACGTCCAACACGTTTCTTGATCTCGTCCTCTCGCGCACCTTCCATTTCCAAACCAAATGCCACATTTTGAAAGACAGTCATATGTTGAAATAATGCGTAACTCTGGAAAACTGTATTCACCTTGCGTTGGAAAGGAGGTGTGTGCCCCATTGGGTTTCCTTCAATGTAAACCTCCCCTTCAGTGGGCCACTCGAAACCGGCAATCATACGCAAGGATGTGGTCTTGCCGCACCCTGAAGAACCGAGCATCGAGAAAAATTCGCCATTCTTGATCTGCATGGTGACATGATCAACGGCATTCAACTCATTACCTTCCGGGGTAATGAATTTTTTGACTACATCACGCAACTCGACAGCAAATTCACTGGTCATCTTTCTTCTCCGTCATGAAATTTGGATTTCCGAATTCAGAAGGCTATTGTTAGATGGAACTCTTGATTTCCATCAACACGTCGCCCAAACGGTCAAGCATGGCATCTATCTGCTTATAAGACACCACCAAAGGCGGTTCGATACGAATGGTTTGTGCGCTGGTCAGCGTTCCCGCCACCAGCACCCCACGCTTGAACAGACCCGAAGCGACCTTATATCCTGTTTCTGGCGTCTTGAAATGCAATCCGATCAGCAATCCTTTGCCTGTCACGTATTCAAAAATTTCCGGGTATTGTACAACAAATTTTTGCAGATGCGGGATTAAATAATCGCCCTTTTCTGCAGCCTGCTCCCACAATTTCTCGCGCAAGGTGATATGGATCGCCGCGATCGCCGCGGAGCAAGCCAGCGCACCCCCTCCAGTGGTAGTCGTATGCATGAAAGGATTCGGATACATCATTGGGTGAAATATTTCTTCGGTGGTCGTCACTGCGCTGATGGGCATGACACCGCCGCCAAGCGATTTTGCGACGGTCAAGATATCAGGCACAACACCCCAATGCTCAACCCCCCAAAGTTTTCCAGTTCGCCCCAGTCCCGTTTGAACTTCATCTGCTATCAACAACACGCCATGTTTCTTTGTCGCGGTACGGATGCGAGGCCAGAAGTCATCCGGCGGGACGATGGCGCCCGATTCTCCCTGAATTGGCTCGAACATAACAGCAGCCACGCCTATGCCGACCTTTTCACAGATCTCCAATTGCTTTTCGACCGCGTCCGCATCGCCAAACGGGACATGGTAAACCTGACCCGAATACATCTGCCCAACCGGTGAGCGATAATCCGATTTACCCATCAACGAAAGTGAGCCCATCGTCTTGCCATGAAAGGCTTTTACGCCCACAATAAATGCGGACTTGCCGGTAAATAACTTCGCGATCTTCATCGCAGCTTCATTAGCTTCAGTTCCGCTGGCACCAAACCAACTATATTTCAAATCGCCTGGGGTGATCCCTGCCATCAGTTTCGCCAGTACACCACGCAAGGGGTCGAGCAGTTCCTGCGAAGGCATTGGCGATCGATCCAACTGTGCCTTGACCGTATTCACCACATCAGGGTGACTCCATCCCAGATCCAACATGCCATAGCCGCCAAGGAAGTCCAGGTATTCCCGTCCCGTAATATCCTTGAACACGGCACCAGACCCGCTCCACTCCACCGCTGCCCAATCGCCCGCTTCCGTCACACTTTTGCGGTATTCCAACCAATTGCGGTTGTAGTGCTCTGCGAAATTTTGTTTCGATTCATCAATGATCCTGTGAGCCTGCTCAGGGGTAGGGAATTCATTCTTCTGGATCAGGTCAATCCATTTCGCCGAATAATCCAAAGCCTCTTCAAAGTCTAGTGCCATGTAAAAAAATATCTCCAATGTTTTATTGTTTATTTAACGACCAATACCGGAACTGTCGAATGATGTACCACCTGCTCGGCCACGCCACCCAATAGTACATTCGCAAATCCGCCTTCGCCTCTGGAGCCCATAATGATGAGATCTGGCGACAACTCATCTGCCGCCCGGAGAATTGCCTCGGCTGCGGGACCTTCAACCACAGTGGCTGTAACCTTCAAACCTTCTGTTTTTAGACGCTCTGCCACATCGGTAACGATCTCTTTCGCATCTTCTTCCATCGCGTTTCGATATTCCTCAAGCATCATGGAAGCACGCTTCCTCAACGAGGTGGCAGGCTGAAAAGCATACATGATTTCCACGCTGGCCTGCAGGGATTTCGCCAGATCGATGGCAAATTGGACCGTCTTTTCAGCATATTCAGAGCCGTCGGTTGGTAATAGAATTTTTTTGATCATGACAAATCCTTTCCAGTTATGCCTCAGATTCAATCGGGACTTCCACATCAGGCTGGTCTTTTTTGATGAATTTACGCAGGAATGGATACAAAATTGGTCCGGTGGCAATAGCGGCTATCGAGAGATATAAAGCGCCAATGCCTTCTTCCTGAACCGTGCTGACGATCGCAAGTATGAGAACTCCAAGCGGAAAGATCGTTACCAGAAAGATGCCCAACCAGCCACCCGGAACCTTATAAGGGCGCTTCATCTTTGGGTATTTAATGCGGAAGGCGATCAATGCAGCAAATTCCAAAAGCAACGCTGCTGAATAGACAATCACATCCACAACAACCAAACTGGCAAATGCGCTCAAAGTAAAAAAGGAGTAGATGGTCGCACAAACAACAATCGCAACCCAGGGCGTATCGAATTTTGGATGCATCTTTGTGATGGCTTTTGGAAGATAACCATCTTCTGCCATGACAAACGGCAATCGTGATATGGATAACAACAGCGCATTGAAGAGCCCAACCGCGCTTACCAAACCGCCGATCGCGAGCCATGCCCCCAGCCATTGGCCGCCAATCTGTGCTGCAACTTCAGGGAAGTAGCCTGCCGTCCAGCCGCTCCAATCTGTGGCAATTGCCAATCCTGCAAGCACAGGTAGAAGATAAGCCAAGGTCACAAGCGGGATCGTCAACGCCAATGCGCGGGGATAGTTACGCTTCGGGTCATCGATTTCTTCACTAACCGTAGAAACGCCGTCCCATCCAAGGTAGTTCCACATCACCACAAACAGACCGACACCGAAGGCGCCAAGGAAGGTCGAGTCGGGAGGGATGAATGGTTCCCAGACTTTGACAGGATTCTGGATTAATCGAAAGATACCGATAACAGACATCACCAAGAATGGCGCAAGAATGAATACACCGAACCAGTTGGATGAATCGCCAACCGTCTTTGAGCCGCGAATGTTGATCGCCGTGAAGACCCAGATCACAACCAGGGTCACTGCCCAGTGAATCCATTCATTTTCAAGCGCATGAACATTGAATTGCTGCACCAACAACGTCGAAAGATAATCTGCAAATAATACCGGGTAGATCGCCATATCCACAAAAGAGGTGACCCAGCTCCACCAGCCTTCTTGAAACCCCCAAAAGGGACCCAGGGCTTTCTTAACCCAGGCATAATAACCACCTTCAACCGGCATGGCAGTGGAAAGTTCTGCTACCATCAGAGCCGTAGGGAGACTCCATATCAGCGGAGTCAAAAGAATGAGGAGCAGACCCATTCCAGGTCCGGAAGAACCGATCAAGTCCTCCAAGCCATATGCCCCACCGCTGACCGTGAAGAACATGATCATCACTAGCGGCAGCAATCCCAATCGCCGTGTGATAACGCGAACCGGGATGTGCCCGTTGTTAGCAGTTGTCTCAGCCATTTAATCTCCTCCTATCTCGATGATTTGACGACAGACCAATATTCTTCATACAACGAAGCAGCTGAAGCATTCACACGTTTGACCAGCTTTGCGCCGAGCAACGCATCCTG